>SHXP01000002.1 GCA_009693225.1 Limnohabitans sp.
TATTTTGTCGCCGACCGGATAGACCACAATGCGGGTCGCTTGGTGTTCAACCGGGCGGTCGGCTTGAAAGACAGCTGGGCAAAACAAACAAGGAACACATAATGTCTCAACTGTTAGGACAATTGCAATGACGTTATGCCACCAAAAAAATGGACCTGTCCAGGACGGTACTGCAGGACAAGCTCGATCGGATCACCGAAGCTGCGCGTCTGGCCCCAAGCCCCAGCGGCCTGCAGCCCTATGAGTTGATCGTTGTCAGCAATGAGGCGAAGCGCGCGCGAATCTGCAAAGTGTCCTACGATCAATCGCAAGTCGCTGACTGCTCACACCTGCTGGTGTTCGCCGCCTGGGACAACTACACAGCCGAACGCATCAATCACATGTTTGATTTGAATATCGCCATGCGTGACGGTACCAATGATGGCTGGGAAAAATACAGGCAGCGCTTGTTGAAAGAATATCCAGCGCGTAACCCGCAAGTGAACTTTGATCACGCGGCACGTCAGGCCTATATTGCCCTGGGTTTCAGCCTGATTGCTGCCGCTGCTGAAGGCGTCGACAGCACGCCGATGGAAGGCTTTCAACCAAACGCCCTGGACGAGATTTTGAATTTGCCGGCACGCGGCTTGCGCAGTGTCGCTATCATGCCATTGGGCTATCGCATGAGCGGACAGGATTGGCTGGAGAATCTGGTCAAGGTACGCCGTCCGCGCTCTGCATTTATCACCGAAGTGAAGTAGGCAACACGCTGCTTTGCGTCACCGCACCACCACACCCACCAGGAGATTGGCATGGCCAAAGGCGAACAACGCAGCAACAAAATGTCCAAGAAACCCAAAAAGGACACTTCCCCGGCCAAACCGATTGTGCCGGGCGACAGACCGAGTGCGCCCATCACTTTTGTCGCTCCGCGCGGAAAATTGAAAAACAAATAATGAACGGCTTATTCACCGGTTAAGCAAGCGCACGCAGGGCTTATGGTCGTGCTTTGAATGCCAAGCCGATCTGATTCGTCCCTGCGCGAATCAGTGAACCGGGCCCTTGAGAGCAGCCGGTAGGGGCAGTGGCATCACCTTGATGCCTTCTTCCAATAAAGACCGGGTTTCCTGACGCGACACCTGGCCGCGGATATTGCGTTCTTGGGTTTCACCGTAATGCATTTTGCGGGCTTCTTCAGCAAAGTTCTGACCGACATCCTCGGTATTTGCAATCACATGCTGAACCATTTGTAACCAGGCTGCCTGGGATTCCAGTGTCGCAGGTAAAACCGCCTGCGAGATATCAGAACCGTTTTCAGCAGCCGCGTCAGCAGCCTGTGGAGCTTGTGCGGAATCAAGCCTTGAGGTCAATAAATTGAGTCTGGGCGCGCTCAACATTTTGTGTATGTTGTTGTCACCGCAGACCGGGCATTCCACCAGGTCGCGGCTTCGCTGGGTCTGGTAATCGTCTTCAGAGGCAAACCAGCCTTCAAAGAGGTGGTGTTGCTGGCATTGAAGATTGAGCACTTTCATGAGCGCATTATGACAAAGCCATTAACTTCAAGTGCCAAGTGCCCGCACAACTGCTACTGCGCACAAGGACATCAGGCCGCTGGGCAATATACCCAGCACCAGCACCAGGCCGCCGTTGATGGCCAGCACGACCTTGACATGCTTGTCGGCTGACACCGTGCTGGCCGTCAGCGGCGGGTCAAAATACATGACCTTAATGATGCGCAAATAGTAGAAAGCGCCGACGAGCGACATCATGACAGCAAACACCGCCAGCACCAGAGAGCTGATTTGCTCAGAGGCGACCAGGGCCTGCAACACAGACAATTTGGCGAAGAAACCCACCAGCGGCGGCACGCCTGCCAGCGAAAACAGACAAACCGCCATGACACCGGCAAACAGAGGACTGCGTTGGTTCAAGCCGGCCAGATCGGAGATTTCTTCGCTCTCAAAACCCTCGCGTGCCAGCAACAGGATCACGCCGAACACGCCCAGGGTGGTGAGGACATAGCTGATCATGTAGAACATGGCAGAGCTATAGGCATTGGCCGCCGACAAGGTGTTGCCGTTGTTTCCACCGGAGAGCATGCCGATCAATACGAAACCCATTTGCGCAATCGTTGAAAAACCCAGCATGCGCTTGAGGTTGGTTTGCGCAATGGCCGACAGATTGCCGATCAGCAAAGACAACACCGCCAGCACCACCAGCATTTGCTGCCAATCTATGACCATGGGCAGCATCCCGTCAACCAGCAGTCGCATCATCAAGGCAAAAGCTGCGAGTTTGGGCGCACCTGCAATCATCAGCGTCACCGCGGTAGGCGCACCCTGGTAAACATCGGGCACCCACATGTGAAAAGGCGCGGCACCGAGCTTGAACGCAATGCCGCACACCACGAACACGACCCCGAGCACCAGCACCTGGTGTTTGATGTAGCCGCTGGCGGTGGCCTGGAACACGGCGGTCAAGTCCAGCGAGCCGGTAGCGCCGTACATCATGGACAGGCCATATAACAAAATACCGCTGGCCAGGGCGCCGAGCACGAAATATTTCACCGCGGCCTCTGTGGCGTTGCTGTTGTCGCGCCGCAATGCAACCAGGGCATAACTTGACAGCGTGAGCAGTTCCAGACCGAGATAAAGCACCAGAAAGTTATTGCCCGAAATCATGACGAACATACCCAGCAGAGAGAACATGCTTAGAATGAACAATTCACCGCCGTGCAGCATTTTTCTGTCTGCGGCATAAGGTCTGCCGTAGACCAGGGTGGTCATCACGGCCAGCGTGGCAAAACATTTCAACCAGTTGCCCATGGCATCCGACACAACCATATGACCGAAACCGTAGACCGTCTCTCCGGTGCCGGCCAGCACAGCCTGCCATAAGGCGACCACACCAAAAGTGAGCAGGGTCAGGCCGTAGGTGAGGTTGCGTTTGGCCGACTTGACCCACAAATCCAGCAAGGTGATGGCGCAGGCCATGGCCAGCAAAAAGATTTCAGGGTATGCAGTCATCCAGTTGACGTTATTCATCATGGCTGATATCCTAAAAGGTTCAAGGCTTGAGTATTCATAAGGGCAATTTGCTCAGAGCCACGTGCTGCAACAATTGAGTGACAGAGGCGTTCATCACATCGGTAAACGGTTTGGGGTAGACCCCCATCCACAGCACAGCCAGCGCCAGCAGGCTGAGCATCAGAAACTCACGGGCATTGATGTCTGTAAGCGCTTTCACATCGTCATTGACCACCGGGCCGAGGTACACACGTTTGACCATCCACAAGGTGTAAGCGGCACCGAACACCAGCGCTGATGCCGCCAGCAAGCCGAGCCAGAAATTGAATTTGACCGCAGCCAGTATGACCATCCACTCGCCGACAAAACCGGCGGTACCCGGCAGACCGCAATTGGCCATGGCAAACAACAAGGCAAATGCGGTAAACCTAGGCATGGTGTTGACGACGCCGCCGTAACTGGCAATCTCGCGTGAATGCACGCGGTCATACAACACGCCTATGCACAGGAACATGGCTGCCGAGACAAAACCGTGTGCAATCATCTGCACGATACCGCCGCTGACGCCGAGTTCGCTGAAAATGAAAAAACCGATAGTGACAAACCCCATGTGAGCCACGGAGGAATACGCCACCAGTTTTTTCATGTCCTGCTGCACGATGGCGACCAGGCCGACATAGACCACGGCAATCAAGGACAGTGTCAGCATCAGCCAGGCCCATTCATGCGAAGCATCGGGGGCAATCGGCAGTGAAAATCTGAGAAAACCATAAGCACCCAGCTTCAACATGATGGCAGCCAGGACTGCCGAACCGCCGGTGGGCGCTTCAACGTGCACATCCGGCAGCCAGGTATGGACCGGCCACATCGGCACCTTGACGGCGAAAGCTGCAAAAAACGCAAAAAAGAGCAAGGTCTGGGGCGTGGCTGCCAGAGGCATCTGCTGCCAGGTGCTCAGGTCAAAACTGCCTTCGGATGCGATGTACAGATAAATGAGCGCGACCAGCATCAGCAATGAACCGAACAAGGTGTACAAAAAGAACTTGAACGCGGCGTAAATCTTGTTAGGACCGCCCCACACGCCGATGATCAGATACATGGGGATCAAGGTGGCTTCAAAGAACACGTAAAACAGCATGCCGTCAAGCGCACAAAAAACACCGACCATGAGTCCGCTGAGCACAAGGAGCGCACCCATGTACTGGTTGACACGCTCGGTGATCACCTCCCAGCCTGCAATGATCACCACCACCGTGATGAATGATGTCAACAGCACGAACCACAGGGAGATGCCGTCAACGCCCAGGTGGTAATTGACATTGAAGCGATCAATCCACGGCAGTTTTTCAACAAACTGCATCGCCGCACTGGCTGTATCAAACTGTGCGTAAAGCGGCAGTGTCAGCAAAAAACTGACGACTGCGGCGGTGATCGCGAACCAGCGCACCGCATTGGCGCGCTCATCGCGGCCCAGAGCCAGCAGCAAAACGCCGAAAAAAATGGGCGTCGAAATGGCCAGGCTCAACATTTCCATGGCAGTTCTCTGTATTGAATCCGGTGTAAGGGCATGGGGTACTTCATGGTTTGAGCCAGACGAACCAGGTGATCAGTCCGAACATGCCCAGAATCATCAGCAAGGCATAGTGGTAGAGAAAACCCGTTTGCATACGGCGCGCGATCAAGGAAATTCTGCCTATCAATTGCCAGGAACCATTGACCACAAAACCGTCAATCACACCCTGATCCCCGCCTTTCCACAGGCCGGTGGCCAGCAGCCGGGTGCCGCGTGCCAGAATTTTTTCATTGAAGTCATCAAGGAAATACTTGTTGACCAGCAAAGTATTCAATGCGGAAAGATGGCGTTGAATGAGGACAGGAACCGCGGGGTGAATCATGTACATGCAAAACGCAGTCAGCACACCGGCCACAGCAAGTCCGAAAGGAAGAGACGTGAGCGCATGCTCGGCCATGGCCAGTGGGCTGTGAAAGGCTTCGTGCAATTCGGCCATGGCAGGGTGCACAGCGCTGTTGACGCTGATGGCGTCCTTGAAGAAATCGCCGAACAACATGTAATCAATCGTCAGGTAACCGATGCAGACAGAAGGTATTGCCAGCAAGACCAGCGGCAAGGTGACCACCCAGGGGGATTCATGCGGAGCGTGCGAATGGCAGTGGTCCTCATGATGGGCATACGGATCCTGATCGAAACGCTCTTTGCCGTGGAACACTAGGAAGTACATGCGGAAAGAATAAAAAGCGGTGACAAACACACCCGCCAGCACGGCAAAATGCGCCCATTGCGCAGCAGGCAAGTGGCTGGCCGCCACGGCTTCAATGATGCTGTCCTTGGAGTAAAACCCGGAGAAAAGCGGTGTACCTATCAGTGCCAGCGAACCCAGCAATGAGGTCAGCCAGGTGACGGGCATGTACTTACGCAAACCGCCCATGTAACGGATGTCCTGGTTGTGGTGCACGCCCATGATGACCGAACCGGCACCGAGAAACAACAGCGCTTTGAAGAAGGCATGAGTCATCAAATGAAACACAGCCACAGAGTAAGCGGATGCGCCAAGCGCGACCGTCATGTAACCAAGTTGCGACAAGGTGGAATAAGCGACGACCCGCTTGATATCGTTTTGCACAATGCCCAGAAATCCCATGAACAAGGCGGTGATGGAACCGACAATCAGCACCAGGTTCAAGGCGGTGTCTGACAACTCAAACAAGGGCGACATGCGCGCCACCATGAAGATGCCGGCGGTGACCATGGTGGCCGCATGGATCAAGGCCGAAATAGGCGTCGGGCCTTCCATGGAATCCGGCAGCCAGACATGCAAAGGGAATTGTGCCGATTTGCCCATGGCGCCGATGAACAGACAAATGCAGATGACTGTGACCAGCATCCATCCGGTGCCGGGCAAGGACAAGGCTGACAGTTCAGCAGTTTTGGCAAACACCTCGGCGTAATTCAGCGTACCTGCAAAAGCCGCGATCAGACCGATGCCCAAGATGAAACCGAAATCGCCGACCCGGTTGACCAGGAAAGCTTTCATATTGGCGAACACCGCAGTGGGCTTGTTGAACCAGAAACCGATCAGCAGGTAAGACACCAGGCCCACCGCTTCCCAACCGAAGAACAACTGCAACAGGTTGTTGCTCATCACCAGCATCAGCATCGAGAAAGTAAACAAAGAGATATAGGCAAAGAAGCGGTTATAGCCCTCGTCTTCTTCCATATAGCCAATGGTGTAGATGTGCACCATCAGCGATACAAAGGAGACCACGCACATCATCATGGCGGTCAGTCCGTCGACCATGAAGCCGATTTCCATCTTGAGGCCGCCGACCTGCATCCATTTGTAAATCGTTTCATTGAAACGTGCGCCGTCAACCACCACGTCCTGCAAGGTGAGCGCAGACAGCACAAAGGAGACGAACACGCCAAGAATAGTCAGGCAGTGCGACCAGCGACGACCCAGCCCTGCGCCGCCGAGTTGGGTGCCCCAGATACCGGCCAGCAAGGATCCGGCCAAAGGAGCCAAAGCGACGGTCATCAACGTGCAGGCTTGGATGGATTGGCTCATGGTGTGTGTCGGAATCAGCCCTTGAGGCTATTGAGTTCGTCGACATTGACGCTCTCGCGGTTGCGGAACAACAGCACCAGAATCGCCAGGCCAATGGCCGATTCGGCGGCAGCCACTGTCAGAATGAAGAAGACGAAGATCTGACCTTGCATGTCGCCCAGGTAATGCGAGAAGGCGATGAAATTGGTGTTCACCGCCAGCAGCATGAGTTCAATCGCCATCAGCAGCACGATCAGGTTTTTACGGTTCAAGAAGATACCCATGACAGACAGTGAAAACAGCACAGCACCCAGCGTTAGGTAATGTCCCAGTGTGATGTTCATGGCTTCGGCTCCTCGGCGGGTGGCGGGATCAGGGGCTGTTGCACAGGGTCCATCTTGACGATGCGCAAGCGGTCTGCGGCCTTGACTTTCACCTGTTCACCCGGGGTTTGTGCTTTGCTGTCTTTGCGTTCGCGCATGGTCAGTGCGATGGCGGCGACGATGGCCACCAGCAAAATAACTGCTGCAATTTCCAGCGGATACAGATAGTCGGTATACAGCGCAATACCCAGTTCTTTGGTGTTGGAATACTGCTCCCCGGCCGGTGCAGCCGGTTCCGCCACCATGCGCACTGAACGGAAACCGCCCATCAGCACCGAGGCCAATTCGAGGGCGAGAACAGCGCCGATCGAGGCTGCCAGCGGGAAATGGTTCCAGAAACCCTGCTTCAAGGCGTCCAGATTGATGTCAATCATCATCACCACGAACAGAAATAACACCATCACCGCGCCGACATACACCAGCACCAGGGTGATGGACAGAAACTCTGCCTTGAGCAGCATCCAGATGCCGGAGGCTTGAAAAAATGCCAGCACCAGGTACAGGGCGGCATGCACCGGGTTGCGCGATGTGATGACGCGCAAGGCGGCAAACAGCATCACAGCCGAGAAAAGATAGAACAGCGCTGACTTGACTTCCATGTGCTTATCTGTCCTTGAAGTTAGCGGTACTTGGCATCGGCAGCCCTGTGGGCCGCTATCTGCGGTTCGTATTTGTCACCCACGGCCAGCAGCATTTCCTTGGTGAAATACAGATCGCCGCGCTTTTCGCCGTGGTATTCAAAAATATGGGTTTCAACAATCGAATCGACCGGGCAGCTTTCTTCACAAAAACCGCAAAAAATGCATTTGGTCAGGTCGATGTCATAGCGCGTGGTGCGACGTGAACCGTCCTCACGGACATCGGACTCAATGGTGATGGCCATGGCCGGACACACGGCTTCGCAGAGTTTGCAGGCGATGCAGCGTTCTTCCCCGTTGTCATAACGACGCAAGGCGTGCAGGCCGCGAAAGCGGGGGCTCAGCGGCGTTTTTTCTTCCGGGAATTGCACCGTGATCTTGCGCGCGAACATGTACTTGCCGGTGATGGCAAAGCCTTTGAAAAACTCCAGCAGCAAAAAACTGGAGAAAAAATCCACCCAGGAAAACGGCGTAGGAGGTGTGGTGGACGTATGCGGATTCATAGGTGTCTTTGCATCAGTTCCAGATGTTCCAGGGGGTTTGCATCCACACACCGATGACCACCAGCCAGACCAGGGTCACAGGAATGAAAATCTTCCAGCCCAGACGCATGATCTGGTCATAGCGAAAGCGCGGGAATGTGACGCGTACCCACAGGAACATGGTGACGACCACAAAAATTTTGGCCGCCAGCCAGATACCGCCCGGCACCCAGGCTAGGTAAACGCTGTCTACCGGCGGCAGCCAGCCGCCGAGGAACATCAGCGCGGCAATGGTCGAGACCAGGATCATGTTGGCGTATTCGCCGAGGAAAAACATGGCAAAGGACATGCCTGAATATTCGATCATGTGGCCGGCGACGATTTCGGATTCGCCCTCCACCACGTCAAACGGATGGCGGTTGGTTTCGGCCAGACTGGCGATGAAGTAAATCACAAACACAGGCAGCAACGGCAACCAGTTCCAGGACAGAAATCCGATGCCCTGAGAGGCAAACATGCCTTTGGCCTGGCCCATGACGATATCGGTCATGTTCATGCTGCCTGAGACCATCAGCACCACCACCAGGCAAAAGCCCATGGCAATTTCGTAGCTGACCATTTGCGCAGAAGCGCGTAAGGCACCCAGGAATGCGTATTTGGAATTCGATGACCAGCCGGCGATGATGATGCCGTACACCTCCAGCGAGGTGATGGCCATGAGGAAGAGCAAACCGGCGTTGACATCGGCCAGCACCACCTCAGGACCGAACGGGATGACAGCCCAAGCGGCCATGACCGGCATGATGGTCATCACTGGGCCGAGAAAGAACAGACCGGAGCTGGCCTTGGTCGGCAAAATGATTTCCTTGGTCAGAATTTTCAGCGCGTCTGCAATCGGTTGCAGCAAGCCGCCGGGACCGGTGCGGTTGGGGCCCAGACGGATCTGGGTAAAGCCGATGGCCTTGCGTTCCCACAAAGTCAGATAGGCCACGCAACCCAGCAGCGGCAATACAACGGCGCCGATTTTGATCAAGTTCCACAAGACCGGCCAGGCTAAATTCACCCACCATGCATCGCTAAGCAATGCGGCGCCCAGGTTGAACAAACTATCAACCATGGCCATGTCCTTCGCGGGCATCTGTGGTGTGTTGCAAGGCAGGTGCACGTCTGACCAGCGCGTCAAGGCGGTAGATGGATGCGCTGACCGGCGCTTGGCTTGCAGCAGTCAGATCGACCTTGGCTTGCGTGGCATTGGACAAATGCAAGGATATATCCTGCGGCAAGGCCAGTGCACGCACTTCTTCGATGGTTTCAAATTCAAAACCGGGCAAGTTCAGCATGCTGCCCAGCACACGCAACACTTTCCAGGCCGGTCGGGTTTCGCCCAGCGGTTTGACCACGCCGTGGAAACTTTGCGCACGTCCTTCGGTGTTCACAAACGTGCCTGCGGTTTCACTGAACGGCGACACCGGCAGCAGCACATCGCTGATGTCCAGATTGGTTTTGAATGGCGACATGGTCACCACCATATCTAGGCCAGAGAGTGCACCAGCTGCGGCGGCGCAATCATGCTCAGGTTCGGTGTTGAGCAGCAACATGGCCTTGAGGGATGAGGCCTGCAGCATTTGCGCGGTGTTCATTCCCCCGTGCAAAGGCCGCGCAGATACAAGTTGCGCACCCACGGTGTTTGCGGCTTCACCCAGGTAACCCACGCTGGCACCGGTTTGTTGCTTAATGAAATTGGCCAGGGCCAGCAGGCTGGACGCTTTGGCATGGTGGGCGGCTGCATTGCCCAGCAACACGGCTTTGCGTTCACCTGACAACAGTGATGCCGCAATGGCTTGTGCCGCAGCAGAAGATGCATTGCCGGGGGCAGGCAATTCAACATTGTTTTTCTGTGCGACAGCGGCTGCGATGTCGGCCAGTGCCTGCACCCATACCGCGCTATCCGCCAGGGACACCTCCGCCAGCGGCATGGCCCAGTCGAACGCCTGCCCGTTCAAGGCATGCACACGAGCGCCCCGGCGCACCGCCTGGCGCAGACGTTGCGCGAGCAGAGGCTGGTCCTTGCGGATGTTGGAGCCGATGATGAGTACGCGGTCCAGATTGGATAAAGATGCGATTGAGGTACCCAGCCAACGGACCTTGCCGTCGTGCTGGAAATCGGCGGCGCGCAAACGGCTGTCAATGTTGTCGCTGCCCATGCCGCGCATGAACTGCGCGGCCAGGTACAACTCTTCCAGAGTGCTGTGCGGGCTGGCCAGACAGCCGAGCGAGGATGCGCCGTGCTCAGCCTTGATCTGTTGCATGCCGTTGGCGATGTATTCCAGCGCCGTCGACCAATCCACCGTGATCCATTGACCGTTTTGCTTGAGCATCGGTTGAGTCAGGCGTTCGTCACTGTTCAAGGCCTCGTAACTGAAGCGGTCGCGGTCGGCGATCCAGCATTCGTTGACCTCTTCGTTTTCAAGCGGTACCACACGCATGACGCGGTTATTTTTCACCTGCACGATCAGATTGGCACCGGTGGCGTCATGCGGGCTGACGGATTTACGGCGGCTGAGTTCCCAGGTGCGGGCCTGGTAGCGGAAGGGCTTGCTGGTGAGCGCACCCACCGGGCAGATGTCGATCATGTTGCCCGAGAGTTCGGAGTCCACCGTGTCCCCGACAAAAGCCTCGATCTCGGAATGCTCGCCGCGCTGCGACATACCCAGTTCCATGCTGCCGGCGATTTCCTGGCCGAAGCGCACGCAACGTGTGCAATGGATACAGCGGCTCATTTCTTCCATGCTGATCAGCGGGCCGACATCCTTGTGAAAGACGACGCGTTTTTCTTCTTCGTAACGCGATGCGCTGCCGCCGTAACCGACCGCCAGATCCTGCAACTGGCATTCGCCGCCCTGATCGCAAATGGGACAATCCAGCGGATGGTTGATTAGCAGAAATTCCATCACCGCTTTTTGCGCTTTGATGGCACGGTCGGATTTGGTGTGCACCACCATGCCTTGTGTGACCGGCGTGGCGCAGGCAGGCATGGCTTTGGGCGCTTTTTCAATATCGACCAGGCACATGCGGCAATTGGCTGCAATGCTGAGTTTGCGGTGGTAGCAGAAATGCGGAATAAAGGTGCCGGCCTGCTCGGCGGCCTGTATGACCACGCTGCCCTTGGCTACTTGCACCGTCTTGCCGTCGATCTGTAATTCAATCATGGTGCTGCCACGCGTGCGCGTGCGACGAGACCATGCAGGTCTTGTGCGTGATGTGGTGTTCGAACTCGGCGCAGAAATGCTTGAGCATGCCGCGCACCGGCATGGCCGCAGCATCACCCAGCGCACAAATTGTGCGGCCCATGATGTTTTCCGCCACGCTGTCGAGCAGGTCCATGTCAGAAGGCTTGCCGTGACCGGTTTCAATGCGGTCGACCATGCGCGACAGCCAGCCTGTGCCTTCGCGACACGGGGTGCACTTACCGCAGGACTCGTGCATGTAAAACGCTGACAGACGTTGCAGGCTTTTCACCATGCAGCGGGTGTCGTTCAAAACGATGACCGCACCGGAGCCGAGCATGGACCCGGCTTTGGCGATGGCGTCGTAATCCATGGTGATGTCCATCATGATGGAGGCAGGTAGCACCGGCGCAGACGAACCGCCGGGAATCACTGCTTTCAATGCGCCGCCCTGCACGCCGCCGGCAAGTTCAAGCAGCTTTGAAAAAGGCGTACCCATGGGAATTTCGTAATTGCCGGGCAAGGCGACGTCGCCGCTGATGGAAAAAATCTTGGTGCCGCCGTTGTTCGGTTTGCCGCAGGCTAGGTAGGCGGCGCCGCCGTTGCGGATGATCCAGGGCACGGCCGCAAAGGTTTCGGTGTTGTTGATGGTGGTTGGCTTGCCGTACACGCCGAAGCTGGCGGGGAACGGCGGCTTGAAACGCGGCTGGCCTTTTTTGCCTTCCAGTGATTCGAGCAAGGCGGTTTCTTCGCCGCATATGTAGGCGCCGAAGCCGTGGGCCGCGTGCAACTGAAAACTGAAGTCGCTGCCTTGAATGCGCTCACCCAGAAAACCTGCGACGCGCGCTTCGTCCAGCGCAGCCTCGAATCGTTCGTAGGTTTTGAAAATTTCGCCGTGTATATAATTATAGCCGACGCTAATGCCCATGGCATAAGCGGCAATCGCCATGCCTTCAATGACGATGTGCGGGTTGAATTCGAGAATGTCACGGTCCTTGCAGGTACCGGGTTCGCCTTCGTCGGAATTGCACACCAGGTATTTCTGGCCGTTGAACTGGCGCGGCATGAAACTCCATTTGAGGCCGGTGGGAAAACCGGCACCGCCGCGCCCGCGCAAACCGGATTCCTTGACACAGGCAATCACCTGTTCCTGGATCCAGGCCGCTTCGCCGTTCAAGCCGAGCATGGTGCGCAAAGCCTGGTAGCCGCCTCGCGCCACATAGTCTTGCAAGCCCCAGTTGCGGCCATTGAGACCGTCATAAATTTGCGGGTTGATGTGGCGGCTGTGGAAACAGCTCTCAAGACCTTTGGCCTGGAATTGAGCCAGTAATTGCTGAACATTCATCATTTGGCCTCCGCCTGTTGCAGGCCGTCAATCAGTTGATCGAGTTTGCCGTGGCTCATGAAGCTGCACATATTGCGGTCGTTGACCAGCAATACCGGCGCATCCGCGCAAGCGCCCATGCATTCGCCGGGCTGCAAAGTGAACATGCCGTCTGCGGTGGTTTCACCTGTTTCAATGTTCAATTTTTTGCAAAGATGTTCGAGTGCGTGCTGACCGCCGCGCAACTGACACGGCAGGTTGGTGCAGACATTGATCTTGAAACGACCGACCGGCTGCTGATTGAACATGTTGTAGAACGTGAAAACCTCGTGCACCGCCATGACCGGCATCTGCAGCACCGCAGCCAGGGCTTTTTCCTGCACCGGACTGACAAAACCGTTTTCCTGCTGAACAATGGACAGGCAGGCGATCACCGCAGACTGTTTCTGGTCGTCGGGGTATTTGCTCAACTCGTGCTGAAAACGTTGCATGGTTTCAGCTGAAAAATGTTCGGCTGTGCTGTTCATCGGTCTATTTCCCCAAACACAATGTCCATGGTTCCGATGATGGCAACGGTATCCGAAATCATGTGACCGCGCGTCATCTCGTCCATGGCGGCCAGGTGCGCAAAACCCGGCGGACGGATTTTCAAACGGTACGGTTTGTTGGCGCCGTCGCTGACCAGGTAAATGCCAAACTCACCCTTGGGATGTTCGACCGCGGCATAGGCCTCGCCTTCGGGCACATGAAAGCCCTCGGTGAACAATTTGAAATGGTGGATCAGTTCTTCCATGCTGGTCTTCATTGCTTCGCGGGCCGGCGGTGCCACCTTGTGGTTGTCGGTGATGACCGGGCCGGGGTTGTCGCGCAACCACTTCACGCACTGGCTGATGATGCGGTTGGACTGCCGTAACTCGGCCACGCGCACCAGATAGCGGTCATAGCAGTCGCCGGTCAAACCCACGGGCACATCGAAATCCATTTGGTCATAGACGTCATAAGGCTGTTGCTTGCGCAGGTCCCAGGCAATGCCCGAACCGCGCAACATGGGGCCGGTGAAGCCCAGGTTTTTGGCGCGCTCAGGCGTGACCACACCGATGCCGACGGTGCGCTGCTTCCAGATGCGGTTGTCGGTCAGCAGGGTTTCGTATTCGTCAACGTATTTGGGGAAGCGTCTGGTGAAGTCGTCGATAAAGTCGAGCAGCGAGCCCTGGCGGTTTTCATTCAATCGGGCAATCGCGCGGGCATTTTTGATTTTGCTTACCTGGTACTGCGGCATGCTGTCGGGCAAATCGCGGTAGACGCCGCCCGGGCGGAAATATGCCGCGTGCATGCGTGCGCCAGACACAGCTTCGTACATGTCGTACAAGTCTTCGCGTTCACGGAAGCAGTAAATGAGGATGTTCATCGCGCCGCAATCGAAACCGTGCGCGCCCAGCCACAGCAAGTGATTGAGCATACGCGTGATTTCGGCAAACATCACGCGTATGTACTGCGCGCGGACAGGGACTTCGAGCCCCATGAGCTTTTCGATCGCCAGGCAGTAGGCATGCTCGTTGCACATCATGGACACGTAATCCAGCCGGTCCATGTATGGCAGCGACTGTATAAAGGTTTTGCTTTCAGCCAGTTTTTCAGTGGCACGGTGCAGCAAGCCGATGTGCGGGTCGGCGCGCTGCACCACTTCACCGTCGAGCTCGAGCACCAGTCGCAAGACGCCGTGGGCAGCGGGGTGTTGCGGGCCCAGGTTCAGTGTGTAATTTTTGATGTCAGCCATAGCTCTTAATGCAGTCCGCCGTACTTGTCTTCACGGATGATGCGCGGCGTGATCTCGCGCGGCTCAATGCTGACGGGTTGGTAAATAACGCGTTTTTGCTCGGCGTCGTAACGCATTTCGACATGGCCTGATGTGGGAAAATCCTTGCGGAACGGATGACCGATGAAACCGTAGTCAGTGAGAATGCGGCGCAAATCGGCATGGTCTCTGAAAAGAATGCCGAACAAATCAAAGGCCTCGCGCTCGAACCAGTTGGCTGAGCTCCAGATGCCGTTGACCGAATCCACCTGCGGCATGTCTTCATCAGTGGCGTGCACACGCAAACGCAAACGCCAGTTGTGCGTCAAGGACAACAAATGGCTGACCACGGCGTAACGCGGTGCGTCGGTGAAGGCAGAATGCGCGCCGTCCTTGTAGACCGAGTAATCCATGCCGCACAAGTCAATTAGTTGTTCAAACGCAAGTTCAGGGTGGTCACGCAACTGCAAGGCCACCGACAGGTAGTCTGCGTCCTTGACTGTGAGCGTCAATTCGCCCAGCGTCAGCTCCAGCTTTTGGATGCGCTCACCCAGCACATGCTGCAAAGCAGACTGCAAGGTGTCAATGGAAACTGTGATGGTCATAAGAGAAGTTGTCAGCGGGCAATGGTGTTTTCACGGCGGATCTTGGATTGCAACTGCAATATGCCGTAGAGCAAAGCTTCAGCGGTAGGCGGGCAGCCGGGCACATAGACATCGACCGGCACGATGCGGTCGCAACCGCGAACCACGGAATAGCTGTAGTGGTAGTAGCCGCCGCCGTTAGCGCATGACCCCATGGACAGCACCCAGCGCGGCTCGGACATCTGGTCGTACACCTTGCGCAAGGCAGGCGCCATTTTGTTGCACAAGGTACCTGCAACAATCATCAAATCGGATTGACGCGGGCTCGGGCGGAACAACATGCCGAAACGGTCGATGTCGTAACGCGCCGCACCGGCGTGCATCATTTCGACGGCACAACAGGCCAGACCGAAAGTCATGGGCCACAGCGAGCCTGTTTTGGCCCAGTTCACCACCGAGTCGTAGGACGTGGTGATAAAGCCTTCTTTGAAAACGCCTTCAAGTGACATGTGTCATTCCCAGTCAAGGGCTCCCTTTTTCCACTCGTAGACAAAGCCGACAACCAGGATGGCAAGAAAAATCATCATGGCGATGAAACCTGTCAAACCGATCTCTTTGAGCGACACCGCCCAGGGGAACAGAAAAGCGATTTCAAGGTCGAACAGGATGAAAAGAATAGCCACCAGGTAATAGCGCACATCGAATTTCATGCGCGCGTCTTCGAAGGCTTCAAAGCCGCATTCGTAAGGGGAATTTTTGGCTGCATCAGGCTTGTGGGGCCCCAGCAAAGCACCTATCAACTGAGGTGCTACACCAACCAGCAGACCGACGACGATGAAGAGAAGAACAGGAAGGTACTGTGCCAGGCTCATAGATAACTCAGTTTGCACATCATGGATAAACAGCTTGCTACTGCGTGCTGACATCAGCATGACAGCTGGTTCTAATGGTGCCGTCGGCGAGACTCGAACTCGCACAGCTTTCGCCACTACCCCCTCAAGATAGCGTGTCTACCAATTTCACCACGACGGCTTTGTTTGCTTTATACAGACATTTCGCCTGCCAAGTCTCACATCTTAACCCTAAATAAGCCGCCTCCCTGAATGAGATGTCCTATTTTTTACCCTGTTTTATTTGGCGGGAATCTGCGAGGCGGGGGAGCCTGCCGGTGCTGCCGGCGCAGGAGTTGAAGCGGGAGCAGCAGGCACAGGATTGGGAACCGACTTATCGGCCGCAGCGTCCGGCGCAGTACCGGCAGAACCAGGGATCTTGTCGCCAGCTGTGACAGCTGCGCTGACCGGGACGGCTGTGCGCTCAAGCAAGCTGCCGGTATCGACGGTTGCGCGCAGGTTGCCGAAGTACGCCAAGGCCAGGGTGCACACAAAAAAAACAACCGCCAGCACCGAGGTGGTACGGGACAAAAAATTCGCGCCGCCGGTGGCTCCGAATAAACTGCCAGAGATGCCGCTGCCGAAAGCCACGCCCATGTCAGCGCCTTTGCCGTGTTGCACCAGGATCAGGCCGATCATGGCCAGCGCCGACAAGATTTGAACCAGCAACAGTAAGTTAAGAAGCGTACTCATGAAAACTCCGTGAAAGTCAATGCGATGCCGCAGCAACAATGGATAAAAAATCTGCGGCCTTGAGAGAAGCCCCACCGATGAGGCCGCCGTCTATATCGGTTTGCGCCAGCAGACTGGCGGCATCGGCAGCGTTCATACTGCCGCCGTACAACAAAGCGATTCGCTGCGCCTGTGCAGTTGCAGCTTTGAGCTGGGCGCGCAACAGCGCGTGCACTTGCTGGGCCTGCTCGGGACTGGCGGTCTTGCCGGTGCCTATGGCCCACACAGGTTCGTAGGCCACCACAATTTCGCTGATGCAATGCCCGTTGGTATGGATGACGGCAGCAAGTTGACGCTTGACCACCTCTTCGGTGTGTCCGGCTTCGCGCTCGGCCAGTGTCTCGCCGACACAGACGATAGGCGTGATGCCTGCAGCCAATGCGCGCTGCGCTTTGGTTGCGACAACTGTATCGGTTTCGCCATGGTATTGGCGACGCTCCGAGTGACCGACGATGGCATAACGCACACCGAATTCGCGCAACATGGCGGCGGACAGTTCGCCGGTGAAAGCGCCCTGCTCGTGGGCTGACACATCCTGTGCCCCCCAGCGGAGTGCAGACTGCGCTGCGAGTTGCTGCAACTGCGGCAAATACAGCGCAGGCGCGCAGACCGCCACACTGCAAGACGCACCAGAAAGACCGGCCATGACAGCATGCAGCAGGTCCTGATTGGCAGCCAGGCCGCCATTCATTTTCCAGTTACCGACGATCAACTTGTCGCTCATGTCTGTATCACTCCTGGTGCGGCTGCTCTTCGTGGTGGGCAGGTGCCTCGGGACGGTCGAGCAAGGCTTTCATGGACAGCTTGATGCGGCCTTTTTCGTCGGTCTCAAGCACCTTGACACGAACAACTTGACCTTCGGCCAGCACGTCGGTGACCTTGGCGATGCGCTCGTGGCTGATCTGGCTGATGTGCAGCAGACCGTCCTTGCCGGGCAGCAGATTGACCAGGGCGCCGAAGTCCAGAATCTTGGTGATCGGGCCTTCGTAGACCTTGCCGATTTCAACTTCGGCGGTGATTTCCTGGATACGGCGTTTGGCCTCGTCAGCTTTGGCGCCGTCGGTGGCGGCGATGGTGATGGTGCCGTCTTCCTCGATGTTGATCTGGCAGCCGGTTTCCTCGGTCAGCGCACGGATGACCGTGCCGCCCTTGCCGATCACGTCCCGGATTTTTTCGGGGTTGATCTTCATGGTGTAAAGCTTGGGCGCGAAGTTGCTGACCTCGGTCTTGGCTTCGCCCATGGCTTCCTGCATCTTGCACAGAATGTGCATGCGCGCTTCCTTGGCCTGAGCCAAAGCCACCTGCATGATTTCCTGTGTGATGCCCTGGATTTTGATGTCCATTTGCAAAGCGGTGATGCCGTTGGTGGTACCGGCCACTTTGAAGTCCATGTCGCCCAGGTGATCTTCGTCACCCAGGATGTCGGTCAGCACGGCAAAACGGCTGCCGTCCTTGATCAGGCCCATGGCGATACCGGCCACGTGCGCTTTCATCGGCACGCCGGCGTCCATCAGCGACAAACAGCCGCCGCAGACAGAAGCCATGGAGGATGAACCGTTGGACTCGGTGATTTCCGACACCACACGCATGGTGTAGGGGAACTCTTCTTTGGTGGGCAGACAGGCTGCCAGCGCACGCTTGGCCAGACGGCCGTGACCGATTTCACGGCGCTTGGTGCTGCCCATGCGGCCGACTTCACCGGTGGCGAAGGGAGGCATGTTGTAGTGGAACATGAAGCGGTCTTCAAATTCGCCCGCCAGCGCGTCAATGCGCTGGGCATCGCGTTCGGTACCGAGCGTGGTGACCACCAGCGCCTGGGTTTCGCCGCGTGTGAACAAGGCGGAACCATGGGTGCGGGGCAATACGCTGTTGCGGATTTCAATGGGGCGCACGGTGCGCGTGTCGCGGCCGTCGATACGCGGTTCGCCGGCCAGGATCTGGCTGCGCACAATGCGCGCTTCGATGTCGAACAGCATGCTCTCGACCTTGACGCTGTCGAACTCGACGCCGTCGGCCTTGAGGCCTTCCATGACGGCGGCATAGGCTTCGCGGCAGGCCTGGGTGCGGCTTTGCTTGTTGCGGATCTGGTAGGCGGCAGCGAGTTTGTCGTCAGCCAGCGCAGCGACCTTGGCGATCAAAGGCTCGTCCTTGGCAGGCGGCTGCCAGTCCCACACGGGCTTGCCGGCGTCGCGCACCAGTTCGTGGATGGCGTTGATGGCGATACGGCTTTGTTCGTGACCGAACACCACCGCGCCGAGCATGATTTCCTCGGACATTTGCAGGGCAGCGGATTCCACCATCAGCACAGCGGCTTCGGTACCGGCGACCACCAGTTCGAGGACGCTGTCCTTGCGCTGGGTCTGGCCGGGGTTGAGCACGTATTCGCCGTTGATGTAACCGACGCGGGCGCCGCCGATGGGGCCGTTGAACGGGATGCCGGAAACGCACAAGGCGGCAGACACGCCGATCATGGCGGCGATGTCAGCGTCGACTTCAGGGTTGAGAGACAGCGTGTGAATCACCACATGCACGTCGTTATAAAAGCCTTCGGGGAACAACGGGCGGATTGGGCGGTCGATCAGGCGGCTGGTCAGCGTCTCGTGCTCGCTGGGTTTGGCTTCGCGCTTGAAAAAGCTGCCCGGGATTTTGCCGGCGGCGTATGTTTTCTCGATGTAGTCCACCGTCAGGGGGAAGAAGTCCTGGCCGGGTTTGGAGTTTTTCGAGCCGACCACGGTGGCGAGCACCACGGTGTCATCGATGTTGACCATGACAGCGCCGCCGGACTGGCGGGCGATTTCACCGGTTTCGAGCGTGACCGTGTGCTGGCCCCACTGAAAGGTTTTGCTAACTTTGTTGAATAAAGACATATTGAATTCCTGAACAGAATAGGTGAAGTGAAGGCCGCTCCATAAAAGCCCAAAGTCACTGTCAGAACACGATGCCATTCCAGAAAAAAACGCCGGCTTTTTTTGGAATGACACAGCTTCGATCTGACTCAGTTGCTTTGTAGGTGCCCTGCCCCATGAAGCAACGCCTGAGTGAATGATCAGACTCAGCCGTTGTGCACGTAAGCGGGTTACTTGCGCAAACCCAGTTTGGCGATCAGCGCGGTGTAGCGCTCTGCGTCCTTGGATTTGAGGTAGTCGAGCAATTTGCGTCGACGGCTGACCATGCGCAACAGGCCGCGACGACCGTGGTGGTCCTTGGCATGTGTTTTGAAATGGGGGGTCAGTTCATTGATGCGTGCAGTCAGAATGGCGACCTGCACTTCGGGGCTGCCTGTATCGTTGGCAGAACGAGCGTTGGCCTTGACGACCTCAGCCTTGATTAATGTTGTCATGATGATGTTTTTCCAAAAAGTTTGACATGCGCCAACAGCCGGAAATGCCAGATGGCGTGAACTTGAACCCAAAATGGCTAAGCTTTAGAATTATAGCTTGCCCAGCCAGCGCCGCAAACGCCCGGCTCCCTCACCCAGTCGCTCCAGGTCCCTGGAGGCAAAACACCAGCGCAGCCAGCCTTGCGCTTGCGGCGCAAACGCGCTACCCGGTGCCAGCCCCAGACCGGCCTCGGCGACCAGTCTTTTGGCGGTCAGCACGTCGTCCGTGAGTCCGGGAATACTGAAAAAAGCGTACATGCCGCCGTCGGGCACCGCCGTATCCAGCCCGGGAATACTGCTCAATTCGGCAAATAAACGGTCGCGGCAAGCCTGCATCTGCGCCACCACGCCTGGCACGACCTCGCCGGCGCGCTGCATGGCGGCCACCCCGGCGCGCTGCACAAACACACTGGCGCAGGAGGTGTTGTATTCGATCAACTTGCCCATGTGCCCGGTCATGTCAGCCGGCATGACCAGCCAGCCCAGGCGCCAGCCGGTCATCAAAAAGCTTTTGGAGAAACTGTGCGCCACCACCAGCCGGTCGTTGGGCGCGGCGATGTCCAGATAACCCGGGGCACAGCGGTTCGCTGACGGCAGGTAATAAAGGTTTTCATAGACTTCGTCCGACAGTATCCAGGTGCCGGTGCGCCGGCAATGCGCCAGTATGGTTTGCTGCTCGGCGCGGCTGAGAGTCCAGCCGGTCGGGTTGTTGGGTGAATTGATCACCAGCAGGCGTGTGCCGGGCGTGACCGCGGCCAGCAATTTCTCCATGGGCAGGGTCCAGCGGCCGTGTTGCGGCTGCAGGCACACCGTGCGCAAGTCAGCGCCCAGAATCACCGGCTGCGAGGTCAGGTTCGGCCAGACCGGCGTGACCACCACCACCTGTTCGCCCGGGTTGAGCAGCGCTTGCATGGCCAGCATCAGCGCGTTGACGCCGCCTGAAGTCACCGCAATCCGTTCCGTGACAACTTGTGGGCCGTGACGCAACTGCATTTCTGCGGCGATGGCCTGCCGTAACTCGGGCAGCCCCAGGTTATGGGCGTAAAAGGTTTCACCGCTTTGCAGGGATTCGATGGCGGCCTGGCGTATGAAATCCGGGCTGACCTCGTCGCTCTCACCGAACCAGAAGGCCAGCACATCGCTGCGCCCCAGACCTGCGTTAGCAACATCACGGATACGGGAGGCTTGCAAATCGATGATGGCTTGGCGCATGGTGTTGATGTTCAGTTAGGAATCAGATGAGCAGCGGTTTGCGCCAGCGGCCAGCGGGGCAGCACGTCAAAAGCGTAATCGGTTTTGGGCAGTTCAACACCGGCTTTCAACCTCATGGCAGCCGCCATGGCGATCATGGCGCCGTTGTCGGTGCACAAATCCGGCTCGGGGTAGTGCACCCGCGCACCGATCCTGCGGCAATCTGCCTGCAAGCGCTCACGCAAAGCGCGGTTGGCACCGACGCCGCCGGCAACCACCAGGGTTTTAAAACCGGTTTGCTGCAAGGCTTTGACGGATTTTTTGACCAGCACATCGACAATGGCGGCTTGCGTAGATGCGGCCAGATCGGCCTTGCGGCTGTCCAGATCCGGTCCGAGTTTGCGGCATTGGGTCAACACCGCTGTCTTCAGCCCGGCGAAAGAAAAATCCAGGTTCGGCTGGTTCAGCAAAGGCCTAGGCAATGCAAACGCTTGCGGGTCCCCCTGCGCGGCCAGGACTGACAGCGCAGGCCCGCCGGGGTAGCCCAGACCCATGAGCTTGGCCGACTTGTCAAAAGCTTCACCGGCCGCATCGTCAATGCTTTCACCGAGCAAGGCATAGCTGCCGACCGCGTCCACCTGCAACAACTGGGTATGACCGCCGGACACCAGCAATGCGACAAAGGGAAAGGACGGCGGGTCGACGCTCAGAAAAGGCGACAGCAGATGGCCTTCCAGGTGGTGAATACCGATCAAAGGCTTGCCCAGACTGGCGGCAAGCGCGCAAGCGGTACCGGCGCCGACCAGCAAGGCGCCGGCCAGACCGGGCCCGCGCGTGTAGGCGATCACATCCAACTGCGGCAAACCGACACCGGCCTCGCGCATCACTTGCTGAATCAGGGGAAGAACGCGCCGTATGTGGTCACGGCTGGCGAGTTCAGGCACGACGCCGCCATAGGCCTCGTGCATGGCGGCTTGTGTGTGCAACGCCTGCGACACTAGAACGGGCAGCGCCTTCTGCGGGTCTGCACGCACCAGCGCCACGCCGGTTTCATCGCAGGAAGATTCAATGCCCAATATCCACATGGCTGCGAGTTTAGCTTTGCGTGATTTGCCTCATAACTGAAAGTCATCAAGATTGTTCCACAATCCGTGTATGAGCATCAGCCATTTCATCCAAAAGGTAGGACGCGGCAAACAAGGCGCGCGCGATTTGTCGCGCGAACAGGCTGCTGAATTGATGGGCCTGGTGCTCGACGGTGAGGTACCTGATCTGCAACTGGGCGCTTTTTGTATCGCCATGCGGGTCAAAGGTGAAACCGCGCAGGAGATGGCGGGTTTTCTGGATGCGCTCGACAGCCGGTTGCAGCGTATTCACAATGACAGTGCAGCGCCTGTCGTGGTGCTGCCCAGCTACAACGGCGCACGCCGCCTGCCCTTGTTCACACCGCTGCTGGCGCTGCTGTTGTCCGGGCAAGGCCTGCGCGTGATGGTGCACGGCGGCAACACCGAGGACTCGCGTGTGTCCACCCAAGCAGTCATGTCAGCCATGGGATTGCCTGTCTTAAATACCTTGCGTAGCCTGGCAGACAGGGAGGTGGTGTATGTCCCCGCAGCGCTGCTGAGTCCAGGCTTGTGGCGACTGCTGCAGGTCAGGCGCACCACAGGCCTGCGAAACTCCGCCCACAGTCTGGTGAAAATGATGAACCCGGTGCGCGGGCCGGCTGTGCTGGTGGCCAGTTACACCCATCCCGAGTACGACAGCGCCATGCGCGAGACTTTGCAACTGATGCAGGCCAATGCCATGCTACTGCGCGGCACCGAGGGCGAACCGGTGGCGGACCCCCGGCGCATGCGCAAATCGGCATTACTCAAAGCCGGTGTTCTGTTTGCAGAACACAATCCGCAGGACACGTTGTCTGCCGACAGTACGGCCTACCCCGGCGGGCTCAGCGCCGGGCAAACAGCGGATTACCTGGGCTCGCTGCTGGCTCACCCTGAGAACATACCCGCACCTATCCTGGCGCAGGCGGCGCAGTTGTACGGGCTGGCCCAACATATTTCTGTCACACCATGAGCAAAAAACCCCCTACCCCCAAGGTCACGCTGGTCGGTGCCGGCCCGGGCGACCCCGAACTGCTGACCCTCAAAGCGGTCAAAGCCATTCAGGCCGCCAGCGTGCTGCTGGTCGATGACCTGGTGCATCCCGATGTGCTGCAACACGCCTCGCCTCAGGCGCGCATCATCCATGTCGGCAAACGCGGCGGTTGCCGCTCGACACCACAGGCCTTCATAGAAAAGCTGATGGCGCATGAAGCCTTTGCGGGCGAAAACGTGGTGCGCCTCAAAGGCGGCGACCCCCTGATCTTCGGTCGGGCCGGCGAAGAACAAGCGCATTTACAGGCACAGGGCATTCAGGTGGAGGTGGTCAACGGCATCACCGCCGGCCTGGCGGCTGCGCAAAATCTGGGCATCGCCCTCACCCACCGGGCGCACGCGCACGGCGTGATCATGATCACCGGACACGCTTCACCGGCGCATTCAAGCCCGCAAATGCCGGCGGTGGATTGGGCTCAGATTGCCCGCACCGCGCACGACAGCCGTCTGACGCTGGTGATTTACATGGGCGTGCAATCCGCCGGGCAATTGCAGCAATGCCTGCTGCAAGGCCTGCCGCCCGACACCCCGTTGGCTGTGGTGGAAAACGCCAGCCTGCCGTCTAGGCGCCATGTCTGCACGCAACTCTCGCAATTAGGCCGGGTGTTTGCGCAGGAAAAACTCACCAGCCCGGCCGTCATCATCGTCGGCGACGTGCTGCTCGGCCTGCAAAACCTGTCGGCGGCCGGCGATCAGGCGGCAGTGCAAGGCGGCTGAACCGGCCCCTCAGAGGATAATCAGTGTTTTGACAAGACATTGAAGGCGAGACATGGACGCAGAACGTATCAACACCATTGGCAATTTGCTGGTCGATTTGGGTGCCCGCACCCTCGATCTACGGGGGTATCTTTGACTACGATGCCAAATCGGAACGACTGAGAACTGTCAACGCATCGCTGGAAGACCCGGCGGTATGGAACGACCCGAAAAAAACCCAGGAACTGGGTAAGGAAAAAAAATCCTTGGATGACATCGTGCTGGTGTTGACGCGCCTGAACCAGGAGATCGAGGACAACACCGAACTCTTTGAGATGAGCAAGGCCGATAACGACGATGCCGGATTGCTGACCATAGAAGAAGACACGCAACGCGTTGAAGCCGAAATCCAAAAGCTGGAATTCCGCCGCATGTTCAACAACCCGGCCGATCCGCTGAATGCCTTTCTGGACATCCAGGCCGGCGCCGGCGGGACCGAAGCCTGCGACTGGGCCAGCATGCTGCTGCGCCAGTACCTGAAGTACGCCGAACGCAAAGGCTTCAAAGCCACGCTGGAAGACGAATCACCCGGCGACGTGGCCGGTATCAAAGGCGCCACCTTGAAGATCGAAGGCGAATACGCCTTCGGTTTGCTGCGCACTGAAACCGGCGTTCACCGCCTGGTGCGCAAATCGCCTTTCGATTCGGCCGGCGGGCGCCACACCAGTTTCGCCAGCATTTTTGTTTACCCGGATATCGACGATTCAATTGAAATCGACATCAACCCGGCAGATGTGCGCACTGACACTTTCCGCGCCAGCGGCGCCGGCGGCCAGCACATCAACAAAACCGATTCGGCTGTGCGCCTGACGCACATTCCCACCGGCATCGTGGTGCAGTGCCAGGACGGACGCAGCCAGCACAGCAACCGCGATGTGGCCTGGAAACGCCTGCGCTCGCGCCTGTACAATTTTGAAATGCGCAAGCGCATGGAAGCGCAGCAAAAACTCGAAGACACCAAAACCGATGTCGGCTGGGGCCACCAGATCCGCAGTTATGTGCTGGACCAAAGCCGCATCAAGGATTTGCGCACCAACGTCGAAATCAGCAACACACAGAAAGTGCTGGACGGCGATCTGGACACTTTCATTGAAGCCTCGCTCAAACAAGGTGTTTGAGTCAAATGTCTAAGTCAACGGAGATATCCCATGTTTCGTGAAGGCTAGGCCGTGATCACACTGCGCGAAGACTACCAGGCCCCCGGCTTCTGGATCGACAGCGTCGATCTGGTATTCGACCTGGAGCCTGCCAAAACACGCGTGCTCAACACCATGCAGATCCGGCGCAATCCGGATGCTGCCCCGCAAGCCTTGAAACTTGACGGTGAAGAGCTCAATCTTTCCAGGGTGCTGATCAACGGCCAGGGCACTTCCTTCAAGATGGACGGCGATCAACTGGTCTTGGAAAACCTGACCGAAGGCAATGAGCCTTTCAGGCTGGAAATTTTCACGACTTGCAATCCTTCTAAAAATACACAACTCACCGGCTTGTATGTCAGCCAGGATTCGTTCTTCACCCAATGCGAAGCACAGGGTTTCAGGCGCATCAGCTATTTTCTTGACCGCCCGGACGTGATGTCTTTGTACACGGTGACACTGCGCGCGAGCAAAACCGATTACCCGGTGCTGTTGTCCAACGGCAATCTGGTCGAACAAGGCGATCTGGAAGACGGCCGGCATTTTGCGAAATGGGCAGACCCGCACCACAAACCCAGCTATTTGTTTGCGCTGGTGGCTGGCAAACTCGTTTGCCGCGAACAGCGCATCACGGCGCGCAACGGCAAAGAACACCTGCTGCAAATTTATGTGCGATCAGGCGATCTGGACAAAACCGATCACGCCATGCAATCGCTGATGGCCAGCATCGCCTGGGACGAAGCACGCTTCGGTCTGAGCCTGGACCTCGAGCGCTTCATGGTCGTTGCCACCTCGGACTTCAACATGGGCGCCATGGAGAACAAGGGCCTGAATATTTTCAACACCAAGTACGTGCTGGCCAGTCCCTCCACAGCGACTGACCAGGATTACGCGAATATTGAAAGCGTCATCGGCCATGAATATTTCCACAACTGGACTGGCAACCGCATCACCTGCCGCGACTGGTTTCAGCTGTCACTCAAGGAAGGCTTGACGGTATTCCGCGACCAGGAATTCAGCCAGGACCTGTCCGGCTCTGCGTCTGCTCGCGCGGTCAAACGCATAGAAGACGTGCGTCTGCTGCAGACGGTGCAATTCGCCGAAGACGCCGGTCCGATGGCGCATCCGGTACGCCCGGACAGTTACATGGAGATCAATAACTTCTATACCGTCACCATTTATGAAAAAGGCGCTGAGATTGTTCGCATGATGCAAACCCTGGTCGGCCGTGAAGGTTTTGCCATGGGCATGAAGTTGTATTTCCAGCGACACGACGGCCAGGCTGTGACCTGTGACGATTTTGTCCAAGCCATTGCCGACGCCAACCCCACAACAGAACTCTACAAACAGCTCGACGTGTTCAAGCGCTGGTATTCCCAGGCCGGTACCCCGCGCGTCGATGTGCAACTCGAGCACAATACGGCCAATCAGCATCTGAGTCTGCATTTCAAGCAAACCTGCCAGCCCGACCCTGGGCAGTTGATCAAACAACCGTTTTTGATTCCTGTGCGCTTGGGCCTGCTCAACCAGGCCGGTGAAGTTGTCCTGCCCGATCAGCTGATGGTGCTGAATCAAACCTCGCAAACGCTGACGATCGAAGGCATATCAGAACCCGTGATTCCGTCTCTTCTGCGCGGTTTCAGCGCACCTGTTCAACTTCAATTTGACGACAGCGAATCCCGCTTGCTGGTGCTACTGGCCCACGACACCGACCCTTTCAACCGCTGGGATTCGGCGCAACGGCTGTTCATGACCGCGGCGCTGCAAGCCTTGTCACGGCAAGAACACGCTGAAAAACTGTTGTCACCGGGACTGATCGAGGGCTTGCGCCAGTTGCTGCGCCACCCCGACCTGGACGCGGCCTTCAAGGAACTGGTCTTGACACCGCCCAGCGAAAACTACATCGCAGAACAGGCTGACAGCGTTGATCCGCAACACATACATCAGGTTCGCGAACGCATGCGCCAACAAATTGCGCTCGCTTTGTACGAGGATTGGGCCTGGGCATACGCGCATCACCGGGTCAAGGGCGAATACGCATCCGATGCGGTATCCAGCGGCAAACGGGCTTTACAGGGTCTGGCCTTGAATTACCTGTGCCTGGCCGGTCACATTGCGCACGACGAGCAATGGCCGCAACAAGCCCTGCTGGCCTTCAAACAAGCCGGCAACATGACCGAGCGCATGCATGCCTTGCAGGCCCTGGTTGCCATCAACCATGAACTGGCTGCCAATGCTCTTGCACTTTTTTACCAGCAATTCCACAGGGAAGATCTGGTGCTGGACAAATGGTTTGCGGTTCAGGCTTCAGCCAGCGAACGCGACGGTCATGTGCTGACGCGTGTGCGTCAGTTGATGCAACACCCTGACTTTCAAATCCGCAATCCCAACCGCGCGCGCAGCCTAATTGCCAGTTATTGCAACAACCCGGCAGCCTTCCACCGCACAGACGCGTCCGGCTATGTGTTCTGGAGCGAACGCGTGCTGGAGTTGGATGCCTTCAACCCTCAAGTGGCAGCCCGCCTGGCGCGCGCCATGGACCGCTGGCGCAAGCTGGTCGAACCCTACCACAGTGCGGCGCACGAAGCGATCCGGCGCGTTGCAGCCAAAGAATATTTGAGCGCCGATGTGCGCGAAGTGATTGACTCAGCCCTGGAGGACTGACACATGGCCGCTTCCCTCTCCCGTTATCTGGTTGAACAGCAACGCGCCCGCAATCACATCCCGCCCGAGCTGCGCTTGCTGCTCGAAGTCGTTGCCCGCGCCTGTAAACGCATCAGCCATGCGGTGAACAAAGGGGCATTGGGCGGTGTACTCGGCTCGGCGCACAGCGAAAACGTGCAAGGTGAAGTGCAGAAAAAACTCGACATCATCGCCAACGAAGTGTTGATCGAAGCCAATGAATGGGGCGGGTACCTGGCGGCCATGGCCTCGGAGGAAATGGACAGCATTTATGTGGTGCCGAACCGCTACCCCAAGGGAGAATACCTGCTGCTGTTCGACCCCCTGGACGGCTCGAGCAACATCGACGTGAACGTCAGTATCGGCACCATTTTCAGTGTGCTAAAAAAACCTGAACATAGTCAAAAGGTCAGCGAAGCTGATTTTCTGCAACCCGGTCACGCGCAAGTGGCCGCCGGTTACTGTGTCTACGGACCACAAACCACGCTGGTACTGACGGTGGGTGACGGCGTGGCCATTTTCACACTGGACCGGGAACAAGGATCTTTCGTGCTGACACAGGAAAACGTCCGTATCCCCGAGGACACCCGGGAATTTGCCATCAATATGAGCAATATGCGGCACTGGGACAAGCCGGTGGCGAATTACATCGCCGAATGCCTGGCCGGCCGCGAAGGACCGCGCGGCAAGGATTTCAATATGCGCTGGATCGCCAGCATGGTGGCTGACGTGCACCGCTTACTGACACGCGGCGGAGTCTTTTTGTACCCCTGGGACAAGCGCGAGCCGGAAAAGCCCGGCAAGCTGCGGCTGATGTACGAGGCCAACCCCATGAGCTGGCTGATCGAGCAGGCCGGCGGCATGGCCACCGACGGGCGCGAGCGCATCCTGGACATACAGCCGACTCAATTGCACCAGCGCGTCAGCGTCTGCCTGGGATCCAAAAACGAAGTGGCGCGTGTCACGGCCATGCACCAGGCGGCCTGATAAAAGCCTGATATTATTTTCCGGAAAAGCCGGTGTAGCTCAGTCGGTAGAGCAGCTCTTTCGTAATGAGAAGGTCGGGTGTTCGATTCATCTCTCCGGCACCAATGAAATCAATCAGTTAGCCCAACTCTTGCTGGTCGAGATTTTTAATGGGCTAGCACTGGGCTAGCACTACACACAAAACGCGGCACCTCAGACTGCACTAACTCACCTGGTCGCCGGTATTACGGGCCGGGCTGGAGGTATCCCGTTTGGGGGGCGGAAGGACAAGCCGGCGTCGTGCTGAAGCCGGGCAGCAACGAAGCATTAGGGTGGGCGGAATCGCAGACGGAGTCCAACGCAGCAGTCTATCTAGGGATCCAGCACATAACCAGCGTTTAGGCGTGGGGGGGAGGGGTGCTTTGGCATCGTGAAAGATTGTGGCAGCCTCGTACCCACATAAAAAAATTGAATTCAATCAAGCTTGTAGCTAATGTGTATGACCAAGTAGGAAGACTGCACCATCACTGAAATTTTCACAAGGTTATCAGAATGCCCGGTGTCAATTACTTTGACCGGTCAGCGACAATTATCCTGACCGGTCACCCTAATTGTCACCGGCCAAACGAGTCATTGCAGGTCAGAATCGTGCAAAGGCAAAAGGTGTCAAAATGGGTAGACCGAGCAAGATGAATGATGGACTTCGGTCTGCGATTCAACTTCTGCGTTCTAATGGGATGGGTATCAAGCAGATTGCACGGGAAGTTGGAGTGGGGATTGGCACTATTTATGGTTCTGTCGCAATAAGGATTTCCAGTTTTTCAGGGACGCTACAGGTGGTGTTTGGCATAGGGCAAATACGCTACTGGTAGTAGGTAAGATTCTTCAGAATTTCTTATTGCGACAGAACCGCATTCGTTACGTCAGCCCCGCTCAGCGCCATGCCGGGGATGATCATGCGATTCTGGCTGCCCGACATGCCTTGTACATCAAGGCGCGCGAACTCAACCCGGCGCGCTGGTCCGGCGACACTCGAAACTGGTCGCCCATCGGCCCCGTG
>SHXP01000169.1 GCA_009693225.1 Limnohabitans sp.
CGCGCATCAACGAAGTGCCCTTGGGCACGCTGACGTCATAGCCGTCGATGTTGAGAGTGACAGTTTCTGCAGAGGTGCGCACAGGTGTGCCGTGGTCGCGTTCTTGTTTCAGGTACATCAACATGGGAATTCCTTAAGAAGCGGGGACATCGGCTTTTTCCAAACCAAAATCAGCGGGGTAATGGTTGAGTGCTGATAACACGGGATAAGGCGTCATGCCGCCCATGGCGCACAGGCTGCCGTGCAACATGGTGTCGCATAGATCACGCAGCAGGTGCACTTGCTGTTCTTTGTTGGCGGAAGTGGCGATGCGGTCTATGGTTTCCATTCCGCGCGTGGAGCCGATGCGGCAAGGGGTGCATTTACCGCAACTCTCTAAGGCACAAAATTCCATGGCATAGCGCGCCAGTTGCGCCATGTTGGCGCTGTCATCATGCACCACGATACCGCCGTGACCGACCACTAGGCCCAGTGCTGCATAGGCTTCATAGTCCAGCGGCACGTCCCATTGCGACTCAGGCACATACGCGCCCAAGGGGCCGCCTACCTGCACCGCCTTGATCGGGCGACCGCTGCGACTGCCGCCGCCGAAGTCATACAGCAATTCACGCAAACTCAGACCGAAGGCGCGTTCAACCAGACCGCCGTGCTTGATATTGCCGGTGATTTGAAACGGCAGCGTACCGATGGAGCGGCCCATGCCGAAGTCTTTGTAAAAAGCAGCGCCTTTGGCCATGATGACGGGCACACTGGCCAGGGTAATGACGTTGTTGATGACCGTGGGTTGGCCGAACAAACCTTCAAGCGCCGGTAAAGGCGGCTTGGCACGCACGATGCCGCGCTTGCCTTCCAGGCTCTCGAGCATGGCGGTTTCCTCGCCGCACACATAGGAGCCGGCGGCCTTGCGCACATGCAAATGGAATGGCTTGCCGCTGTTCAATACGTTGTCACCCAGAAAACCTGCTGCTTGCGCCAGATTGCTGGCGGTGTTCATGGTGGCGATGGCATGCGGGTATTCAGAGCGTATATAGATGTAGCCCTCGGTGGCACCGACGGCCACGCCGGTAATGGCCATGCCTTCGATCAGCATGTAGGGGTCACCTTCCATGGTCATGCGATCGGAAAAGGTGCCTGAGTCGCCTTCGTCGGCGTTGCACACCACGTATTTCTGCGCTGCACTGGTGGCACGCACGGTGCGCCATTTGATGCCTGCCGGAAAGGCGGCGCCGCCGCGTCCGCGCAAGCCGGAGTCAAGCACTGTTTGCACCACCTCAGCGCCGTCCATGCCCACTGCGTTTTGCAAACCGGCCCAGCCGCCATGGGCGGAGTAATCGTCCAAGGACAAGGGGCGCGTGATGCCCATGCGGGCAAAGGTTAGACGTTGTTGTTTGGCCAGATATGGCATGTCGTGCGTCAGACCCAGGGACAAGGCATGCTTGCCGCCATGCATAAACCCGGCTTCAAACAGTGAGGGCACGTCTTCGAAAGCGACTGGGCCATAGGCCGTACGACAGGCTGCGGTCTGCACTTCGACCAGCGGTTCCAGCCAGAACATGCCGCGCGAACTGTTGCGTTCCACATCGATGGCGATACCGCGCGCCGTGGCTTCCTTGTGCAGGGCATCCACCACCTCATCAGCGCCGGCGGCCAGCGCTGCGCTGTCGCAGGGAACGTATACCGTGATCATGCCGAACTCCCTATATCGGCGACCAGCCGGGCCATGCGTGTCTTGTTCATGCGGGCGTAAAGCTTGTCATCAATCTGTACCGCCGGTGAGGAAGCACACAGGCCGAGGCAATACACAGGTTCAAGCGTGAAGCGTCCGTCGGCGCTGGTTTCATGCAGTTTGCAGCCAAGCAATTCCTCGGTGTGTGACAACAGTTCTTCGCTGCCGCAGGATTGGCAGGCCTCGGCTCTGCATACCTGCACCACGTGTTTGCCGGGGGCTTTGCTGCGAAAGAAATGGTAGTAAGTGATGACGCCATGCACTTCTGCGCGAGACAGGTTCATGGCCTCTGCCAGCATGGGCACGGCACTGGTTGGAATAAACCCTAAAGCCTCCTGCACGGCGTGCAACAAGGGCATCAGACCGCCCGGTATATCCTTGTACTCAGGCAAAAGGCGGCTGACAGTCAGCAGTTCAGGGACTTGCAAAGGTTTATTCATGAATTTCATCAGTTAAAAAATTTAGCCACACTCAAGACCGTGCGGTAAATGCCCCAGGTCAGAGGAATGCCGACAGCAATCCAGGCCAGCACTACCCATAAAGGATTGCTCTGACCGGAAGCGCCGGAGCCGCTGCCTACTTCAGAAGCCGAGGCTTTTTCATGGGCGAGTTTTTTCTCATGCGCTAGTTCTTCCGGGCTCATGAAATGTTTGGCATTGACCGGGCGGATCATTAGGTTGGCGATCAGGCCGACCACCAGCATGCCGACCAGAATGAACATGGTCTGATTGTAGACCTGTTCGCGCGGAATGCCTAGACCCAACTGGTAGTCGCGCATGTAATTCACCACGACCGGGCCCAGAATGCCGGCGGTGGCCCAGGCAGTCAACAGACGGCCGTGAATCGCACCGACCATTTGTGCGCCGAACAGGTCGGCCAGGTAGGCCGGTACGGTGGCAAAACCGCCGCCGTACATGCTCAGGATGATGCAGAAAGCCGCGACAAACAGCAGCTTGTTGCCGGCCATGGCGCTGGCGGGAACGGATGCGTAGAGGGCACCGCCGAGGACGAAGAAAACGATGTAGGTGATTTTGCGTCCCAGCTTGTCCGACAGGCTGGCCCAGATGATGCGTCCGCCGATGTTGAACAAACTAAGCAAAGCGGTGAAGCCCGCGGCCACGCCGGCAATCAGAGTGAGTTGAGCTTTGTCAAGGTCGCCGAATTTGGCGTCAACACCGATCAGGCTGCCGCCGAAGACTTCCTGCAACATTGGGCTGGCCATGCCGATCACGCCGATACCGGCCGACACATTCATGCACAACACCACCCAGACCATCCAGAACTGGGGAATGCCCCAGACCTTGCTGACGTGCACATGGTTTTGTGTGATCATGGTGTTGGCGGTTTGCTGCGGCGGCGGTGTCCATCCGGCGGGTTTCCAGCCGGTGGCAGGGACGCGATAGCCGAGTGCGCCGGCCATCATGAAGATGAAATACAAAAGGGCCATACACACAAAGGTCTGGTAGACGCCGACTTCGGTGTCGCTGGCGAATCGCTTCATCAGTTCGGCTGCCAGCGGCGAGCCGATCATGGCGCCGCCGCCGAAGCCCATGATGGCCATGCCGGTGGCCATGCCGCGACGGTCCGGAAACCATTTGATCAAAGTGCTGACCGGAGAGATGTAACCCAGACCCAGACCGATACCGCCAATCACGCCTGAACCCAGCAACATCAACCAGAACTGGTGGGTGTAGACACCTAAAGCGGAAATCAGCATGCCGCCGCACCAGCACACGGTGCTGACGACACCGGCGCGGCGCGGGCCGACACGCTCCAGCCAACCGCCCCACAGCGCAGCTGAACTGCCCAGCAGCACAAAGAACATGGTGTACATCCAACCCAAAGTCGAGACTTTCCAGTCGCAACTAGTGATGAATAATTCCTGAAAGAAGCCGATATCCGGACCGCATTTGATGGGTTCCTTAATGCCGAGTGCTTTGGACAGCGGCAGCCAAAACACAGAAAAACCGTAAGCCATGCCGATGCATAAGTGGATGGCCAAGGCAGCCGGTGGTACCAGCCATCGGTTGAAACCATCACCGGCGATGATGCGTTCCTTGGAAAGAAATCCAAGGGTTTCTGAAGCTTCTGCAGTTGAGCTCATGGTGTCTCCATTCTGGTGCAGGGTGATGACGCAAAGCATGGACTTTAACGTATGCTATCCCAGCACAAGCAAGTCTAGGGTAATCACTAGTCCCTTGCAATATGGGGCATGACCACTGATATAATGGCTCGTAAACACACAACTAATATGCTATCTAAAGCCTATATAGACACATGCATAAAGTTTCCATCAAGCCGCAATGGACGATCAGCGATTCGGTCGGGCAGAACCTGACCCCCAGACTGCTGGAGTTGCTGGTCGAGGTGCAAAACTACGGCAGTTTGTCCGGTTCCTGCAAAAAAACCGGCGCTTCATACCGCCACGCCTGGAGCCTGATACGTCAAGGCGAAGCGCAGCTGGGCATGGCATTGCTAAACATGGAGCGCGGCAAAGGTTCAACCCTGACACCGCTGGCGGAAAAACTGGTCTGGGCCGGCCACCGCATCAATGCCCGGCTGACCCCCATGCTTGAATCGCTGGCTTCAGAGCTTGAGAGTGAGATCGGCAGGGTGCTTTTGAGCAGAAAAGAGGCCTTGAGGGTGCATGCCAGCCATGGTTTTGCCGTGGAAAAAATGATTGAAAACCTGACGTTCTCCGGCATGCGCGTGGAGCGAAAGTATGTGGGCAGTACCGAGGCCGTGGCCTCGCTGCACGAAGGGGCCTGCGAAATCGCCGGTTTTCATATTCCGCAAGGCGAGTTTGAGGAAGTGGCGTTCAAACACTACGCGCGCTGGCTGATCCCCAAACAAAGCCGCATCATCCATGTGGCGACGCGCCGCCAGGGCTTCATGGTGGCCAAGGGCAACCCGCACAAGATTTATGAGGTGAGCGACCTCACCCGCAAAGGCCTGCGCTTTGTCAATCGCCAGCCCAGCAGCGGCACCCGTTTTCTGCTGGAATGTTTTTTGAAAAAAGCGCATGTCAGCCCGTCTCAGATTTCCGGCTATGAGCAGGCCGAATTCACCCACGCAGCGGTGGCCGCTTTCGTGGCCAGCGGCATGGCGGATGTGGGCTTTGGTGTCGAAACCCCGGCCAGGCGTTTCAAGCTGGAGTTTTTGCCCTTGGCCACCGAGCGTTACTTTTTGCTGTGCAACCAGGACGACCTGGACAAGCCGCATTTGAAGGCTGTGTTGAAAATATTGAACAGCGATGAGTTTCAGTTTGCGGTCAACCAGTTGCCCGGCTACACGGCTGCGCATTGCGGTCAGGTATCTACAATTGCGGACGCATTTCCCGAACTCGCGGTTAGTAAAAAATACTGAACGGCTGGTGCACCGACAGGAATCATATTTCGCATTGAAATGCGTATGGATCATAGGTTCCTCTGGGTTAAATTTTAAAAGTACCGCCAAAAGTACCGCCAATTATTAAAGCGTCGGCTTTGTGGCTGTTTTGATACGGTGTGATCGGTTCTGGGGTGGTGGTGCGCCGCCTCATGGCTTTTTTGGTTACCGTTTGGGCGTGGTG
>SHXP01000170.1 GCA_009693225.1 Limnohabitans sp.
GCCAGGCTCTTTTTCGCTGTTGACCAGCCTGTCGGTGGTGACATCACCAGCACTCGCACCCAAGGACAGCATGACACTGGTCATGACTATCCCGAATGCAGCACTGAGTCGCCGTACGTTTTTTTTCATTCGTCTTTCCCCTGAAAAAACTTACTTGCACACAGATTGTAGTCTCTTGCAGAATTTGCAAAAGGCAAAGAGATTCTGCATTCCGAATTACAAAAAATGATCAGGGGTTGTCCCTAGGATGATTGTCTTTTAGGCAGTTGTTAGTAAATACCAAAATAAACCCATTCAGATCACTGATACACGCGATTAAAAGAATGTATTTCGAAAAACTTTGAGGACCATTGTATGCATAATAAAAGAAAAAGCAAAGGATTCCGCTTGCCGGCGCTGTCACTCATAATGCATTCATGGCCTTTTCCTCCAACGACATTGTGCAAATGCATCAGGCGATGGCGCTGGCCTCACAGGCCATGTTCATCACATCGCCGAACCCCCGTGTCGGCTGTGTCATCGCAACGGCCGGCGGCGAAATACTGGGTCAGGGGCACACACAGGCAGCCGGCCAGGCGCACGCCGAGATCATGGCCTTGAACTATGCGCTTTCCCGGGGTCGTGAAGTCTCAGGGGCGACAGCCTATGTCACGCTAGAGCCTTGTGCCCATCAGGGTCGCACCGGTCCGTGCTGCGACGCTTTGGTGAAGGCCGGCATAGGGCGCGTCTTTGCCAGTGTGCAAGACCCGAACCCGCAAGTAGCCGGCCAGGGGCTGGCCCGGCTGCAAGCTGCCGGTATTGAAGTGCAAACCGGTTTGCTTGAAGACGAAGCGCGTGAAATGAACATCGGGTTTTTCAAGCGCATGCAACACGGCACGCCCTGGCTGCGCTTGAAAACCGCGCAATCCTTAGACGGTCAGACCGCCTTGAACAATGGCGCTAGCCAATGGATCACCTCGCAAGCCGCGCGTGACGACGGCCACCGCTGGCGGGCCCGCGCCTGCGCGGTTCTCAGCGGTATCGGCACGGTGTTGCAGGACGATCCCTTGTTGAATGTGCGTGCGGTGGATACGCCGCGCCAGCCGGATTTGCTGCTCATTGATTCACGCCTGCAAACACCCTTGAACGCCAGACTCTGGCAGGAAAAACGGCGTGTCGTGGTTTTTCACGCTTTGCGTGATGTCGACAGGGAAACGGCGTTGACAGCGCAAGGCGCCGCTTTGGTCTGCCTGCCCGGCCCGGGCGACAAAGTCGATTTGCACGCCATGGTGCAACACCTGGGGCAACTCAACTACAACGAAGTGCATGTGGAAGCCGGCCACAAACTCAACGGTTCATTGCTGAATGCCGGTTTGATCGACGAATTGCTGGTCTATCTGGCACCGCTCTTGACAGGCCCGGGCCACAGCATGGCAGCCTTGCCCCAGCTGACAGATTTGACAGATGCGCAGGCCTGGCAGTTCAGCCAAAGCAGTCAAATCGGCGCTGATTTGCGACTGTTGCTCAGACGCACCTGCTGATCTGCGAAAATACCAGAATGTTCACCGGCATCATTACCGGCGTGGGGCGCATCGCCGCTGTTCACGACCTGGGTCGCTCTTTGGATCATGGCAAGCGCCTTGAGATCAGCACACCTGCGCATTATCTGGATGACGTCGCACTTGGCGACAGTATTGCCCTCAACGGGGCTTGCATGACCGTCACCGGTTTCGATGCCGGGCAAAACCTGTTCACCATCGATATATCCGCCGAGTCTCTGGACAAAACCGCCTTGATCAATATTGTCGGAACCCCTGTCAATCTGGAAAAAGCCCTGCGCGCCAGCGACCGTCTCGGCGGTCATATCGTCTCCGGCCACGTCGATGGCGTCGGTCAGGTGGCGCGGTTTGAACTCACCGGCGAAAGCTGGTTGCTGCAAGTGCTGGCACCGCCTTCGCTGGCCAGGTACCTGGCTTACAAGGGTTCGATCACGGTCAATGGCGTGAGCCTGACGGTCAACCGGACAGAAGAGAGCGCTGACGGCTGCATGGTTTTCATCAACCTGATCCCGCACACCATTGACAATACCGCCCTGGGCAGCCTCAAGTCCGGCAGTCCCGTGAATCTCGAAATCGATACGGTGGCGCGTTATGTCGAGCGCATGCTGCAATTCGACCCGCCCCGACCCACAGATACGAAAACCGACGCATGAGCAAACCTCTGCCATCCGCAGCCATTTCACCGCTGAAAGACATCATTGAAGACATGCGCGCCGGGCGCATGGTGATACTGGTTGACGAAGAAGACCGTGAAAACGAAGGTGATCTGGTTCTGGCCGCCGACCATGTCACGCCCGAGGCCATCAATTTCATGGCGCGCTACGGACGCGGTCTTATTTGCCTGACGCTCACGCGTGAGCGCTGCGAACACTTGAACCTGCCGCCGATGGTGGCGCGCAACGGCACGGTGCACAGCACGGCTTTCACCGTCTCCATCGAAGCAGCACAAGGTGTGACCACCGGTATTTCAGCCGCCGACCGTGCCCGCACGGTGCAAGTCGCCGTCGCGCCCGATGCCAAAGCTGCCGATTTGGTGCAACCGGGTCATATTTTTCCATTGCAGGCTGTCGACGGGGGCGTGCTGATGCGAGCCGGCCACACCGAAGCCGGTTGCGACCTGGCGGCCATGGCAGGCTGCTCGCCTACGGCTGTGATTTGCGAAATCATGAAAGACGACGGCACCATGGCGCGACTGCCCGATCTGATGCAGTTCGCGGTCGAGCACGGTTTGAAAATCGGCACCATCGCGGACTTGATCGAACACCGCAGCAGAACAGAATCGTTGGTACATAAACTCAGCATCCGCTCACTGATGACTGCGCACGGGGCGTTCATAGCGCACGCCTACAAGGATTTGCCCAGCGACAGCGTGCATATTGCGCTGGTGCGCGGGCAATGGGCCGCCGACAGCGAGGTATTGGCCCGTGTGCATGAACCACTGTCAGTGCTTGATGCGCTGGAACCGAATCGCATCATGCACTCCTGGAGCCTGGACGCTGCGCTGTCACGTATCGCATCCGAGGGGGCCGGCGTGGTGGTTCTACTCAATTGCGGCGAAAGCGGCGAGCAACTGTTGGCCCAGTTTGAAGGCGTTGCACGTTCCGCGCAAGCACCCGAGCGAGGGCGCATGGACTTGCGCACCTACGGCATAGGCGCACAAATACTGCGTGATTGCGGCGTAAACAAAATGCGCCTGATGGGCAACCCCCGTCGCATGCCCAGCATGGCGGGTTACGGACTTGAAATCACCGGCTATCTGGCCAAGGAATAAGCATGCATCAACCTGACCTCAGCGCCACACGCAACGACACGGACGGCAGCGGTTTGCGCATCGGTATTGTGCAGGCCCGCTTCAACCCGGCCATCACCGGGGCACTGGCCCGGGCCTGTACCGATGAATTGAAAGCCCTGCACGTTGACGCCTCTGACATTGAACACGTGCAAGTCCCCGGGGCTCTCGAAGTACCCGTCGCCTTGCAGGCCCTGGCGCAATCCGATCAGTTCGATGCGCTGATTGCCCTGGGTTGCATCATCCGCGGCGAAACCTATCACTTCGAACTCGTGGCCAACGAATCGGGTTCGGCCATCACACAATTGGCACTGGACCATGGTCTCCCGATTGCCAATGCCATCCTGACCACCGAGAATGAAGCGCAGGCGATCGCGCGTCAGCACGACAAGGGCCGCGATGCCGCCCGCGTCGCTGTTGAAATGGCTTTATTGATGAAGACCCTGTCATGACTGATACGCCTGTTCCAGTCGCCAATGCCGCCAAACCGGGCAAACCGCCCGACATGCGACGTGCCAGCGCACGCGCCGCCCGCACCCGGGCCCGGGGTTTTGCTGTGCAGGCGCTCTACCAGGTGCTGGTCGGTCGCAACCCGCCCGACGACGTGGACAGTTTCACGCGTGAACTCAGCGGTTTTCACAAAGCTGACAGCGCGCATTTCGGTGCACTTTTGTACGGTTGCTCGGCCCAAGCCGAGGCGCTGGACGCGCACATCCTGCCTTTGCTGGACCGTAAGCTGGCAGAAATTTCGCCGGTTGAACACGCGGTTCTCTGGATCGGGGCCTACGAGATGCAGCATTGCATCGATATCCCCTGGCGCGTCGTCATCAATGAATGCATTGAACTGGCCAAGGAATTCGGTGGCACCGACGGTCACAAATATGTGAACGCCGTGCTCAATGGTCTGGCACCTGCATTGCGTCCGCTCGAAGTCGCTGCGGACAAAACCCTTTCACCCGCCAGTGGTGCCGACTGAAGCCATGCGCATCAGCCAACGCGCCAGTCGTATTGCGCCGTTTTATGTGATGGAAATGACCAAAGCCGCCTCGGCGCTGGCGCAGCAGGCGCGCGGCAGCGACAAACCCATGGTATTTCTGAACATCGGTGAACCCGGTTTCACTGCCCCGCCGCTGGTGCAGGAAGCTGCCGTTCGCGCTATCCAGCAGGGCCGCACCCAATACACGCACGCGCTGGGGCTGGACCGCTTGCGCGAGCGCATCAGCGGCTGGTACACCACGCGCTTCGGGGTGAACGTGCCGGCCAGACGCATTGTGGTGACAGCCGGGGCATCCGCCGCTTTGCAACTCGCTTGCCTAGCGCTGATCGAAGCCGGCGATGAGGTATTGATGCCCGACCCGTGCTACCCCTGCAACCGCCAGTTTGTGCAAGCGGCTGAGGGACGCGCGGTGCTGCTGCCCGCCGATGCAGCGCAGCGCTTTCAGCTGAGTTCAGAGCAGGTGGCGGCACATTGGCAGGTGCAAACACGCGGTGTGCTGCTGGCCTCGCCGTCCAATCCCACAGGCACCTCGATCGCCTTTGACGAATTAAAGCGCATCCACCATATCGTCAGGGGCAAGGGCGGCATCACCATAGTGGATGAAATCTACCTGGGACTGAGCTATGACCACGGCTTCGGTCAGACCGCGCTGGCGATAGACGACAACATCATCAGCATCAACAGTTTTTCCAAATACTTCAACATGACCGGCTGGCGCCTGGGCTGGCTGGTGGTTCCCGACGCATTGGTACCGGTGATTGAACGCCTTGCGCAAAACCTGTTCATCTGCGCCAGCAGCGTAGCGCAATACGCGGCGCTGGCCTGCTTCGAGCCTGAAAGCCTGGCTATTTACGAAGAGCGCCGGGCCGCTTTCAAACAGCGGCGAGATCATTTCATTCCGCAACTCAACGCCATGGACCTGCCGGTGCCGGTCATGCCCGACGGCGCTTTTTACGCCTGGGCCGATTGCC
>SHXP01000171.1 GCA_009693225.1 Limnohabitans sp.
GCTCACATGCAAGCCCGTTTCATTCGCCAGCAAGGCGGCATCTCCTGCTTGCAAAACCGTACCGTTCACACTCAAGCTGCCGCTTATCAGAAACACATAGGCCTTGCGCTCTGGCTTGAGAACTAGGCGGGTCTCTTCAGCGCCGTCGAACAATCCGGCGTACATGTGTGCATCTGCGTGCAACTTCACAGCCTGCGTGCAAGCTTGCTGGCTAGCCACCAGCGCCAGTGCGCCGCGCTTGGCGCCGCTTGGAGTGGTTTTTTGTTCATAGCCGGGGGCGATGCCGCGCTGCTGCGGCAGTATCCAGATTTGCAAAAAATGGGTTTCCCGGTCCGGCGCGCGGTTGAACTCGCTGTGGCGCAGACCCGTGCCCGCGCTCATGCGCTGCACATCGCCGAGCGGTATGCCTTTGACATTGCCCATGCTGTCCTGGTGCGCCAGTTCGCCACTCAAGACATAGCTGATGATTTCCATGTCCTGATGACCGTGGTTTCCGAATCCGGTTCCAGGGGCAATGCGGTCTTCGTTGATCACCCGCAAATTGCCCCAGCCCATATGAGTCGGGTCATGGTAGCCGGCAAACGAAAAACTATGAAAAGACTTCACCCAGCCGTGGTCTGCAAAACCCCGCTCCGCGGATTTACGCAATGTCAACATGGCCAGCTCCTTTTTTCATGTTTCTTACTTTAGTGCGACAGGCGCTCAATCAAGCCGGCAGGCATTGATGGCATCATTCAAATTATTTGACGAATAAGACCACCCATGAGCTTTGCCCGTGATGTATTTACCCCTGAAGCCCTGAGCATGCTGCAAACCATAGCCAGACTGGGGAGTTTTGCAACTGCCGCCCGCGACATGGGCCTGGTACCCAGCGCGCTCAGTTACCGCGTCCGGCAGATGGAGGACACGCTGGACGTGCTGCTGTTTGACCGGTCCTCGCGCCAGGCCAGGAATTGATCAGTGAGGGGCTGCGTCTGCTCAACGATATGGACAGCATCGCCCACCGTATCAAACGCGTGGCCACCGGCTGGGAAAGCCAGTTCACCATCGTGGTTGACACTGTCATCAACCACCGCGTGGTGATGGATTTGTGCCAGCACTTTTATGACAGAAATCCGCCTACCCGGCTGCGCCTCAAAGATGAAGCGCTGAGCGGCAGCTTGTACGCGCTGACTTCGGGCCAGGCCGACCTGGCCATAGGGGTCAGCCTCATGGACAACGTGACGCCGGGACTGCGCTTTGCTGAGATTGGTCCGGTGATGAAATTTGTGTTTGCCGTGGCGCCCATGCATCCCCTGGCCGGTGCCCAGCATGTCGGCCAAACTCGATGCGCAATTACGCGGCATGGGGGCCGGTTTTCTGCCGGAGCCCTTGGCCCGTCCCTACATCGAACGCGGCGAACTGCTGGAATGCCAGGTACTGCGCCAGCAACGCAGCGGTCAGATGGGATACGCCTGGCGGCAAAGCTCCGATGGCCATTGCACCCCGGGCGGCGAGCGGGCTTTGCAGTGGTGGTTGAACCGCCTGAGCCAGCCCCAGACCCGCCTGGCATTATTGGGGCAAGCCACAGCGAACGGCTTCACAACAGTGTAGAGTCGGGTCATGAAAACAATTGCTGTCATCGGCGCCGGCATGGCCGGTATCACCGCCGCCCGCACACTCGTGCAGGCAAGTCACCAGGTCAGCGTTTTTGAAAAAAGCCACGGCGCCGGCGGACGCATGGCAACACGATCAAGCGCCTACGGCAGCTTCGACCACGGCGTGCAATATTTCACCGTGCGTGATCCCCAGTTCAGGCAGGCCATCACTGAAGTGCCCGGCACTCAGGCCATTTGCCGCGCCTGGAGCGCCAATGCAGTGCGGGTGCTAGATCCGCTGGGACGCGTCATCGAAGCGCCCTTGCCCATGCGCGAACCGCACTTTGTGGCAACCCCGGGCATGAATGCCTTGATCAGATACTGGGCCAAGCCATTGCAGGACGCTGGTGTTTTGCACCTGCAATCGCAGGTGCAATTTCTGTTGCGCAACCCGGGCCCGTCCAACCAATGGAAACTGGTTTGCAGCAACGGCAACGAATACGGCGGCTTTGATGCTGTGTTGCTGGCGATGCCGCATGTGCAGGCAGATTTCCTGTTGCGGCAATCCGGTTCACCTGCGGCAGGCTTCAGCGGACTCGACGCCATTTCTAAAGTGCAGGTCGCACCATGCTGGACCTTGATGCTGGCTTACCCCTTGGCCAATCAACCGGGCTTGAGTCACCTCGGCCCGCAATGGAACGCAGCGCGCAGCACGCACCATCGCATCGCCTGGATTTCCAGAGAGTCTTCCAAACCGGGACGCAGTTCCACCGAAAGATGGACGGTGCAAGCCAGCGCCGGGTGGTCGCAGGAACACCTGGACGACGATGAAGACAGAGTGACCGCGAAATTGTTAAAGGCTTTCGCCGAATTGACCGGCATACGGGCCGAACCGGGATTCACACAAACCCAACTGTGGCGCTACGCCAAAACTTTGCAGCCCATGGGTAAAAAGCATCACTGGGATGCGAGATTGAAACTAGGTGTATGCGGTGACTGGCTGTTGGGGCACCGGGTAGAGGACGCTTTTGCCAGTGGGCTCAGCCTGGCACTGAGCGTGGCTGACAAAAGCTGATCTCGCCTTATCAGCGCTTAGGTTTGTTGAGCCAGTTCGCCAGTAAAAACAGCATGATGATAATCCAGCCGATAAATAAAAGGGTTTGAACTTTCATGGGGCTTTGTCCTTGTGTGTTGATCTGACAATTTTTGGCTTTGCAGGCGCTCAAGGCTTGGTTTTCACCAAGGGATTCATGATGAGGACCGTCAGCAACAGCAACACCACTTCGATACTATACACAGTGGAGTAGGCCATTGCTGAATCTGTGAATTGTGCAGTAAGGTCGCGAATGATGCCACCCAAAGCCATGGCAACACCCGCTGTGGAAGCCTGGACCGCGCCCCGGGCACCCAATGCCAGCCCGGCCTGTCCAGACGGTGCGCTGTTCATGGTGGCTGTCAAGGTGCCGTGACCGAATAAACCGGCGCCGAGTCCTATGAAAACCACACCCAGGGTGAACAGGGTCGAAGAAGCATGCGGCGCGGAAAAAATAACAGCAAGAAAAGCAGGTATGCCGACCATGGCACCGCGGCTTGCCATTTTGAAGGGGTCGCCACCGCGGCTCAACACATGGGACGCCCAGGCAAATCCGATCAGTCCGCCCAGCGCCAGAATCGCAGTCAGGTACGTGGTTTGGGAAACCGTCAGTCCGAGTATTTCGCCACCGAAAGGCTCGAGCAGAATATCTTCCATGCTGAAAGCCATGGTGCCTAAACCGATGGATACCAGTCGGCGCATGGCATTTTCACCATTGCAAAACAGCAGGAATGATTGCATGAAATCAGGGTCTTGCTGGTAGGAGCCGGGCTGGCGGTCGCGCGATCTGCCCTCTTGTTTCCACAGGGCGATGACATTCAGGCTGATCGTGACGACAGCAGCGCCTTGAACGGTTCGGATCAGGGTGCCGGGCGAAAAGTCTTCCAGCACATAGCCGAACACCACAGAGCTAATGATGATGCCAAGCAATAACATGACGTACATCAGGCCGACCACTTTGGGTCGGTCCTCGGGGGGCGCCAGGTCGGTGGCCAATGCCAGCCCGACGGTTTGGGTAGTGTGCAATCCGGCACCGACCAGCAAAAAGGCAAGACCCGCACCCAGGTCGCCGACCCAGGCCGGCACATGAGACGCCTGACCGAGCCCGCCCAGCACCAGCAATGCGAAAGGCATGATGGCAAAGCCGCCGAATTGAAGCAGGGTTCCCATCCAGATATAGGGGACACGGCGCCAGCCCAGGTGCGACCTGTGGTGGTCAGAGCGAAACCCGATGATGGCGCGAAACGGTGCAAACAGCAAAGGCAACGACACCATGACGGAAACCAGCGCGGCCGGCACATGCAGCTCGACGATCATCACGCGGTTGAGGGTGCCTATCAGCAGGGCAAGCGCCATGCCGACTGAAATTTGAAAAAGAGACAGGCGCAGCAGTCGGCTTAACGGCAACGTATCGGAGGCGGCATCTGCAAACGGCAGAAATTTCGCTCCAATTTTGATCCAGTTTTTAGACAGCTTGGCGACAGAGGTGTTCATTTGAAAAATGGACCGGAATCAATGAATCCCGGCCCATTAAAAAAGAAATTTTTGTTGTTGTCAGGCAGTAGGCGTTTTGACAGTCTGGATGACTGCTGCGCTTGCGGCACTTCCATTCAAAAATTTCTTGACCCATGTGGTGTTCAGGGTCAATGCAAGGTGCACCGAAAAGGATCCGATGGCAACTGCTGCGAGGAAGATGGGAATGCCGACAGAAGGCTTGACCACTGTCCAGATTTTTTCGTAGATCATGTGGTGCTCCTTTTATTTCAGCCAAGGGGAATAAATGTACGCCAGCAAATGTGCCAACGCCGCAATCATTCCAAAGATTTGAGTCCCTTGAATGAGGTGCCGGTGTATTTCTTCTGACTCGGCTTCTGTCAGACCTGTTGGCCCTACTTTATCTGACATGGTGTTATCTCCTTGAAAGATCTCACGTCCGTGCAAAACCCGCACGAGGGTTATTTATGGCCCCCATGGCCACAAATTCTGAAAACCATATGGTTTAAATTTATTTAAGATTGACACTTAAATCTGTCAACATATATTTACATCTAGCTCAACGCAGGCTTAGGTTATATTCAAGGGCTCAGCAACCCATTGAATTCATTAGGTTTTTAGTTTGACTTCTGCAACACTCCCCTACCGCGGCTGCCTTGCGCCGTCGCCGACCGGGCCCTTGCACGCCGGTTCGCTGGTCGCTGTGCTGGCCAGTTGGCTGGATGCGCGGGCCCATGAGGGCGCCTGGCTGCTGCGCATAGAGGACATGGACACGCCGCGATGCACAGTCCCGGCGGCGCAAACCATCCTGTCTCAATTGACCGCCTGCGGGCTGCTCAGCGACGAGCCGGTGCTGTGGCAATCGCAGCGCACACCGCTGTATGAACAGGCGCTGGAGACGCTGGCACAACGAGGCGCTGTCTACGCATGCCGGTGTTCACGCAGCGACATCAACCGCAGGCTGGCTGCGCTTGGCATTGCGCCTGAACGTCACCGGGAAATGCCTTATCCCGGCAGCTACCATGCCGCCACGCTGGCTTGTCGACCGGGGTTGTCGGTCCGTTTACGGGTCGCACACGGCGTATGTCATTGGCAGGACCGCCGCCTGGGCGCGCAACAACAGGATGTG
>SHXP01000172.1 GCA_009693225.1 Limnohabitans sp.
CGGTTAACATGATTCTCAGACATTCGCGCAAGGCCCCGCCATGACCACCGACACCACTCCGATTGCCAGTATTGAACATCGGCTAGACGCCATACAAACCGTGCTGCACCGCCACGGCATGCAGCCCGCCGATTTCATTCAAACCTTCGACGAACTCGCACACGAGCACTGGGTGCCCGCCAACGGCGCCGGCCTGGTGGCGCGCGCCTGGACCGACCCTGCGTTCAAGCAATTGCTGCTGACGGACGGCATGGCCGCGATACGCGAGGCGGGCTTGAGCATGCCTGTGCACCACCGGCATTTCGTCGTGCTGGAAAACACCCTCGACATACACGATGTGATTTGCTGCACGCTGTGTTCGTGTACCGCGTTCACCATCATCGGCTTGCCGCCGGACTGGTACAAGGACCTGGCCTACCGCTCGCGCGTGGTGCGCGAGGCGCGCACGGTGTTGAGCGAGATGGGCCTGGACTTGCCCGCGCAAACGCAAATTCGCGTGTGGGACACGACCGCTGACACACGCTACATGGTGATGCCGCAGCGCCCGGGCGGCACGGACGGCATGACGGTGGATCAACTCGCGGCGCTCATCAGCAAGGACGCGCTCATCGGCGTGGCCCGCATTTAAAGGAAGACACATGGACGGCATGCACGATCTGGGCGGCAAACAAGGTTTCGGCCAAGTGATGCACAACCGCGACGCGGCGGTGTTTCACCAGGACTGGGAAGTGCGGGCCAATGCCTTGTACAGCCTGGCGGTGAAATGCGGTGTGTTCAACATGGACGAATACCGCCACGCCATCGAGCGCATGGCGCCGCCGCATTACCTGACGGCCGGTTATTACGAACGCTCGCTGACCAGCCTGGCCACGCTGTGTGTGGAAAAAGGCCTGGTCACGCACGAAGAACTGGCGCAACTCGCAGGCGGGGCTTACCCGCTGGCCATGCCGTCAGCGCCGGGTCGCGGCAACCGCGCCAAGCGCACAGCCTTTGTGTCGGGCGACCAGGTGCGTGTGCGCGACGAGCACGTGGCTGGCCATGTGCGCATGCCCGGCTACATACGCGGCAAACACGGCGTGGTGATCAGCAAGTCACCTGTTTATCCCTTTCCCGATGCGCATGGCCATGGCGTGCCTGCTGAAGATGAACCCACCTACGACGTGCGCTTTGAAGCCGCGCATTTGTGGCCGCAAGGCGCAGAGCAGGCGCAAGTGCATGTGGCCGTGTTTGAAAGTTATTTGGAGTTGAATGTATGAAAGACACGGACAGCACCCTGGCGCAGTTCGACCAGACCGGCGCCGAGCGGCTGGAAAAAATTTACCTCACGCCCGATGTGGTGCAGCAGCGCGAGCAGATTTTTCAGCTGCTTGATGTCAAGCCGGGCATGCAGGCGCTGGACATAGGCTGCGGCCCGGGCCTGACCACCCTGGCACTGGCGCAGGCCGTGGGTGGCAGCGGTCAGGTGGACGCCATCGATATCGCGCCGCCCATGCTGGCCATGGCTGCGCGTCGTTGCCCAGCGCAGCCGCAGGTGAAATTTCATCAGGCGGATATTTTGCACATGCCGTTCGCCGCTGCGGCATTTGATGTGGCACTGGCCACGCAGGTGTATGAATACGTCGCTGACATTGATGCCGCCTTGCGCGAACTCGCACGCGTGATGAAACCCGGCGCACAGGTGTTGCTGGTAGACACCGACTGGGAGTCCTGTGTCTGGGCCTGCCGCGACGAAGCGCGCATGCGCCGCATGATGCAGGGGTGGAGCCGGCATATTCCGCACCCGCAACTGCCGCGCACATTGCAACAGCGTTTGCAGCGCGCCGGTTTTGCCGATGTGCAGGCGCACACCATTCCCTTTATGAACATGGCCTGTACCCCTGACACGTTCAGCGGCGGCATGATAGGTTTCATCGCCAAGTTTGTCGGCGACCTGCCCAACTTCGGTCCGCAGCTGGCGGCAGACTGGCAGGCCGATGTGCGCAGCATGGAAGAAGCTGGTGGTTATTTCTTCAGTCTCAGCCGTTATGTGTTCGTGGCACGCAAGCCCCTGGACTGAGACAAGACTCTGGGCGGGTGCTTTGCAAGAACCTGTGCTGTCAGAAACAAAAGGCCTGACGCGGCAAGCGGGTGAGGTGATCAAGCAAGTCCGTCAGCAAACTACCCGCTGTGTATTGCCTTATGCAGGCGCGCGAACAGTCTGGTTTTTCCAGCGCCTGTAAAGCCAAAAAGCGATGACCAGGTTCATCGCATTCCAGGCCACGCCGTTGATGAAGGCGGCGTGGTAAGAGCCGCTGATGTCAAAAATCTTGCCTGACAACCAGCCGCCCAGCGCCATGCCGACCAGCGAGGCCATGATGACGGTGCCGGTACACACGCCGGCCCTGGCCGCCGGGAAATGCTCGCGCACGATGATGGCGTAGGACGGCACGATGCCGCCTTGAAACAAACCGAACAGGGCCGACACCACATACAGCGGCACCAGCCCGTCAAACGGCAAAAACATCAGCAGCGCTATGCCTTGCAACACCGAGCCGAGCAACAAGGTGCGTATGCCGCCGATGCGGTCGCAAATCGCGCCCGACACCAAGCGGCTGACGATGCCGCAGGCCAGCATCAGCGACAGCATTTCAGCGCCGCGCGCCGCGCCGAAACCCAGGTCGCTGCAATACGCCACGATATGCACTTGCGGCATGGCCATGGCCACGCAGCAGCCGACCGCAGTCAGACTCAGCAGCCATTGCGCTTGAGGCGCCGGCAAACCGAAGGGGCGGTCTGAGGCCACCACCCCGGTGTGGCTGAGCGGCGCGTGCTGCAACTGCGGCGGTCGCTCGCGCATGCGCAAGGCCAGTAAACCCATGCCCATGCCGCAAAAGAGGCCTATGTAGATGTAAGTGCTGCGCCAGCCGATGTGCGTAACACCCCATTGCGCTATCGGCGGCCACAAGGTGCCGGCCAGGTAATTACCGCTGGCGCACACCGCCACCGCGATGCCGCGGCGCTTGTTCCACCATTGACCGGTGTCGGCCAGCAGCGGCCCATAGGTCGAGCCTATGCCGAGCAAACCGAGCAGGCCTTGCGCCAGCGAAAAACCGACGATGCCGCCCGACATACCGGCCCAGACAAAACCGCCTGTGACGCCGACCGCACCGATGGCCATCACGCGCGAAATGCCGAAGCGGTCGGCCCAGCGCCCCAGCAACATGCCGCCGAAGCCGAAACCCAGCATGCACAAGGTGTAAGGAATGGAAGCATCGGCGCGGCTGACGCCGAATTCGGCTTGCACCGTGGGCAGCACCACCGACACCGCGTACATGCCGCTGTTGCCCAGCAGCATCAGCAGCAAGGTGGTCAGCAATCGCCAGGCGGATTTGCGTGAATCGATGTCGGCGGTGTTGCCGTAAAGAACGGGCATGTGATGTGAAAAGATGGATGAAAGCGCTTTAAGTCTGATTGAACTGCAATGCCGCCAGGCTAGCATACAAACCGCCTTTGGCGACAAGCTCGTTATGGGTGCCTTGCTCCACCAGACGCCCGTGGTCCAGCACCCAGATCACATCGGCTTGCTGAACCGTGGCCAGTCTGTGCGCAATCACCAGCGTCGTGCGGCCTTGCATGGCGGTCTCCAGTGCCGCCTGCACCATGCGTTCGCTGTGCGCGTCCAGCGCACTGGTGGCTTCGTCGAGCAATAACAGCGGCGGGTTTTTCAACATGGCGCGGGCAATCGCGATGCGCTGGCGCTGGCCGCCGGACAGACGCACGCCTTTTTCACCCAGGAATGTGGCGTAGCCCTGCTGCAGTTGCACAACGAACTCGTCGGCAAACGCGGCTTTGGCGGCGGCCAGCACATTGTCATCGCTGGCCTGCGGGTTGCCGTAGCGGATGTTGTCCATGGCGCTGCCCGAAAAAATCACCGGCTCTTGCGGCACGATGCCTATGCGCGAGCGCAAGTCGTGCAACGCCATGTCGTTGATGGCCACGCCGTCCAACACAATGCGCCCGGCCTGCGGGTCGTAAAAACGCAGCAGCAAACCGAACAAAGTGGTTTTGCCGGCGCCGCTGGGGCCGACCACGGCAATCGTTTGTCCCGGGTGAATCTCGCCGTTGAGCCCGGCCAAGGCCAGGGTTTGCGGCCGCGACGGGTAATGAAAATCCAACGCTTGCAACGACACCGAAGAGCCGCGCTCAGGCCAGGCGGCTTGCAAAACATGGTCGGGCGAACCCACCACCGAGCGCGTGTTCAGCAACTCCATCAAGCGTTCTGTGGCACCGGCGGCGCGCAGCAAATCGCCGTAGACCTCGCCCAGCACGGCGAACGCACTGGCCAGCAAAATCACATACACCACGGTCTGGCCAAGTTCACCGGCGCTCATGCTGCCGTCGCGCACCGCCATGGTTCCCTGGTACAGGCCCCAGAGCAAGGCCGCGCTACTGGTCAGAATGATGAAACCCACTAACACCGAACGCGCCAGCGCCCGGCGCAGCGAGGTTTTCACGGCCTGCTCGGTCGAGCCGGTGAAGCGGGCGGCCTCGCGTGCTTCGGCGGTATAGCTTTGCACCACGGGAATCGCGTTCAAGACCTCAGCGGCCAGCGCGCTGGCGTCGGCCACGCGGTCCTGGCTGGCGCGCGAGAGGCGGCGCACACGTCTGCCCAAAGTCACGCTGGGCCAGACCACCAACACCAGCAGTCCGATGACTTGCACCATCAGCACGGGGTGGTTCCACACCAGCATCAACAGCGCGCCGCTGCCCATCACCAGGTTGCGCAAACCCATGGACAAAGACGACCCGACCACGGTTTGCACCAGCGTAGTGTCGTTTGACAAGCGCGACAAGACTTCGCCGGTTTGCGTGGTCTCGAAAAACGCCGGGCTTTGTTGCAGCACATGGCCGTAAACCGCGTTGCGTACATCGGCAGTGATGCGCTCTCCCAGCCAGGTGACGGTGTAAAAACGCGCCGCCGAAAACAGCGCCAGCGCCGCCGCCACGCCAAACAGTTGCATGAATTGACCGGCGAGTCGCTCGGCGCTGCCCGGCCCGCTCAGGCCTTGATCGATCAACTGGCGCAGCGCCCAGGGGAACGCCAGCGTGGCTCCTGCAGCCAGCAGCAAAAAAAGACCGGCCAGCGCGATGCGGCCTTTGTAGGGTGTAACGAAGGGAAGCAGGCCGGAGAGTGATTGGGGTGAGGCTGTGGGGTTTGAGTTGGACATGCACGCGGGCGCAAACTGTGGAAAACACAGTGTATG
>SHXP01000173.1 GCA_009693225.1 Limnohabitans sp.
AGCGTTACCTGAGCCGCACAACGGTGGCGCTGATGACCTCGGACCATCTGGGCCCGAAAGTGGTGACGCCATTGCAACCGGGTGAGTTGCTGCTGGGTGTGCAGGGCTATACGTTCGGGCTGGGCTTCATGGTGCGTCAGGGCCAGGGCATGGCGAGTGTGCCGGGCTCTGAAGGCGATTACGCATGGGCCGGGGCGGGCGGGACGTTTTTCTGGATCGATCCCAAGGAGCAGGTCATCGGTTTGCTGATGGCGCAAACGCCGGGGCCGCAACGTCAGTACTACCGGCGCATGGTCAAGCAGTTGGTGTATCAGGCCATGGAGTGAAGGTGGTTCTGCGTTTGTTTTAAGACTCGCCAGAACCAATTGAAGAGGCGCTTTGACCGACCCATCGGGTGCGATTTTTTTCTGCGCTTTCGCTCGAAAAAAATGCCCCTCCGAGTCGACCTGAAGTGGTGTATCTGGTTTTAGAACGATTGCGTTCTTTGTGGCTTTTGTTTTCTCGAACTGCAGAAATGCTGCCGGAGAAAACATCGAACGGACACACGACATGGCGGGCGGGCCGGCGCGAACATTGGCGCGCAGCGGCAGTGAGCGGCGACCGAACCGGCATGGCGTGAACACTTCACTTAAAAACGTAAAGCAGAAATGCAGTCGGGGCAAATCTGTGAACGGATAAACGGCATGGCTTGAACACCTCAGTTAAAGGCGTAAAGCCATGACGAAAAGCCTTCCCGCAAAAACTGAAAAAATTAATTAGAACCTGACCCCAATTAATCCAATTAAGCAACTTGATAGTCCCGCAAAGTCTGAATCACCTCGGGCGTCAGGGCAAATCCCGGTCCATGCTTCGATGCCAGCGCGGCGCAGTTGGCCATGAAATGGTCCAAGCCTTCGGAATACACAAACTGCAAAGCTCCGCCGGTCCACGCCGGAAAACCAATGGCGAATATCGATCCTATGTTGGCATCATGGCTGGAGGTCAATACCCGCTCCTGCAAACACCGCGCCGTCTCCACCGCCTGCCGGTAAAGCAAACGCTGCTTGATCGCGTCCTGCGCCTGCAAAGGGTCTGCATCAAAGGGTTTCTGAAAATGTGTTTTCAAACCCGGCCACAAACGCTTGGGGCCATCCGCCGGGTAATCGTAATAACCGGCACCTGCGGCCCTACCGTTGCGCTTGAACTCCTTGACCATGCGCTCGACCAGCAACTGGCCGCTGCCAGCCTCATAAGTGCGTCCCTCTGCCGCATAGTCGGCACGGGTCTGGTCCAGCACCTGCACCGACAAGGACAAGGCAGTCGCGTCCAGCACCTCCAGCGGCCCGACCGGCATACCGGCCATCACTGCGGCGTGTTCGATCAAGGGCGCAGGAATGCCCTCGGCCAGCATGGCCGAGCCTTCCATCACATAAGTGCCGAACACCCGGCTGGTGAAAAAACCGCGCGAGTCGTTCACCACGATCGGCGTTTTGCCGATGGCCAGCACATAGTCGTAAGCGCGCGCCAGGGTGTCGTCGCTGGTTTGCTCGCCGCGAATGATTTCCACCAGTTTCATCTTGTCCACCGGCGAGAAAAAATGCAGTCCGACAAAATGCGCCGGCCTCGCACTCACCTTGGCCAGACCGCTGACCGGCAAGGTCGAGGTGTTGGTGGCAAACACGCCGTCGGCCGCCAGCATGGCCTCGGCCTCTTGCGTCACCTGAGCTTTGAGCGCACGGTTTTCAAACACGGCTTCGATGATCAAGTCGCAGCCTTTCAAATCCGCCGTGTTGTCCGTCGCCTGAATCAGCGCCATGGTTTTGAGTTGCTGCGCCGCCTGCATGCGTCCGCTGTTGACCTGTTTGGAGGTGAGCTTGTGCGTGTAATCGCGGCCCTGCTGCGCCTTGTCCAGGCTGACGTCTTTCAATACACAATGTATGCCGCGTATGGCGTTGGCATACGCAATGCCAGCGCCCATCATGCCCGCACCCAGGATGCCGACGCGCGCGGGTTTCCACACCGGGGCATTGCCGGGGCGCGATTTGCCTGACTTGATCGCAGTGGTGTTGAAGAAGAACGCGGTGATCATGTTCTTGGCGGTCTGGCCGGTCATCACACGCACAAGCTTGCGGGTTTCGATGCGTGTGGCCGTATCGAAATCGACTTGCGCGCCTTCGACCATGGCTTCCAGAATGGCTTGCGCCGCCGGGTACAAACCGTGCGCCTTGTTGAACAACATGGCGGGTGCCACCGCCAGACCGTTGGCCATCGCCGGACTGCTCAGGCCGCCGCCGGGCATCTTGTAGCCCTTGGCGTCCCAGGGCTGCGCAGACTGCGGATGCGCTGCGATGAACTCGCGCGCCATGGCGTGCAATTGGGCTGTGCTGTCGGCCACTCCATGCACCAGACCGAGTTCCAAAGCCTGTTGCGGGCTGAACAGCTTACCCTCCATCAAATAAGGCTGCGCGGCCATCACACCCAGCAGCCGCGTCATTTTGGTGATGCCGGTGGCACCGGGAATCAAACCCAGCGTCACCTCGGGCAGCCCCAAGGGAATTTTCGGATTGTTTAAGACAAAGCGTGCGTGCGCGACCAGCGCCAGTTCCCAGCCGCCGCCCAAGGCCGCGCCTTCGATGACTGCCACCACCGGTTTACCCAGGGTTTCTATGCGCCTGAACGCGCGCTTTAAGCCCTCGATGGACTCGAACGAGGCCTTGGCATCCGACGCTTTGAGCGTCAACACGCCTTTCAAATCGGCGCCGGCGAAAAAAGTTTTTTTGGCCGAGGTGGACAACACGCCTTTGAGCTTGTCTGCGTCCTCGTGCAATTGATCGGCCAGCGCCACCATGTCGGCGTACCACTCGGGCTTCATGGTGTTCAACGCAGAGCCGGGTTCGTCAAAACACACAGTGGCAATGCCGTCGTCGGCAAGCTGGTAACGCAAGTTGGAAAAAGTCATGCTCAAACCCGTTCAATGATGGTGGCGATACCCATGCCGCCGCCGACACACAAGGTGATCAGGCCGCGCTTGAGCTGGCGACGCTCGAGTTCATCCAGCAAGGTGCCGACCAGCATGGCGCCGGTGGCGCCCAGCGGGTGGCCCAGGGCAATCGCGCCGCCGTTGACGTTGACTTTCTCGTGCGGTACATGCATTTCAAGCATGAAGCGCATGGGCACGGCAGCAAAAGCCTCGTTCACTTCAAACAAGTCGATATCGTCCACGCTCAGACCGGCTTTGGCCAGGGCTTTGCGCGCGGCCGGCATGGGGCCGGTCAGCATGATGGTCGGGTCGGCGCCCGACAAGGCGGTGGCCACAATACGTCCGCGCGGCGTCAAACCCATGGCTTTGCCTTTGGCTTCACTGCCTATCAATACCGCCGCCGCGCCGTCGACGATGCCCGAGGAATTGCCGGCAGTATGCACGTGCGCAATGCGCTCGACCTGGGGGTAACGCGAGAGCGCGACCGCGTCAAACCCCATCTTGCCCATCTCGGCAAAACTGGCTTTTAACGAGCCCAGGCCTTCGAGTGTGGTGCGCGGTTTGATGAACTCGTCGCGCTCCAGCACCGGCAAACCGATTTCGTCCATCACCGGCAACACCGAGCGGTCAAAGCGGCCTTCGGCCTGCGCCGCCGCCGCGCGTTGCTGAGAAGTAAGCGCAAAACGGTCCACGTCTTCGCGACTCCAATCCGCCAGGGTGGCGATCAAGTCAGCGCCTATGCCTTGCGGCGTGAAACCGATGGTGGCGTTGGTGGCCGGGTCTTGCGACCAGGCGCCGCCGTCCGAGCCCATGGGCACGCGCGACATGCTTTCCACGCCGCCGCAGACCACTAGGTCTTCCCAGCCGCTGGCCACTTTCTGCGCGCCCATGTTCACCGCTTCCAGGCCGGAGGCGCAAAAGCGGTTGATTTGCACGCCGCTCACGCGCACGTCCCAACCGGCTTTGAGCAAGGCGGTTTTAGGCAGCACAGAGCCCTGTTCGCCAACCGGGCTGACACAGCCCATGACCACGTCGTCCACCTCGGCCGGGTCAAAGTCGTGGCGCTTTTGCAGCTGATTGAGCAGGCCGCCGAGCAGATCGACCGGCTTGATCGGGTGCAGACTGCCGTCTTTTTTGCCTTTGCCGCGCGGCGTGCGCACCGCGTCATAAATCATGGCGTGGGTCATGGGAATCTCCAAGTAAGGTGGGTAATTTGATACCGGCCGGTGACCGGACAAGTACAAGGATTATCAAACAAGGCTCAGGCCCGTGAGACCGGCAAATTGCTGTGTTGCAAGCCAGTCTACTCACCTTGTTAATTTAAATGTATTTAGTACTCATTAATTATTTAATTAATATTTTATACATATAATTTTTTGAATAAATTTAGTAATTTTAATTATTTTTGCAAACCGATTCACACAGGACGTACACCATGGCCAAGCTGATTCTTAAATCGATTGCCTACTACCCTCAGGCGCAAGCCGGTCTGCCTACGTCCCACAAAGACCTGGGCAAGATCGATACTGACAAGCCGTACAAAAAACTCATTATTCCCACTCAGAAACGGCATTTGTACCGGTTGGTGGACGAGCAAACCGGTCAGGTGCTCAAGGCGCAAAAACTCATACGCGACCACGATGACTTAAAGGTTTACGTGGGTGACGTCATCGTCGTGGAGTTGAAAGATTTCTTCTCCTTTCAGAAGGCCACCACCGTCAAAGCCGAAGAAGAACCGCTTTACCTGGTGGACGCGGGCGACGTCTCTTGTATCAGCGGCCTGATCAGCCCGTCTGAGGGCATCAACCTGCCCGAGATGTATGTGTTGTGGGAACCGTCAATTCATACCAAAGCGGCGGCAGCAGCAGCTTCAACGAAAAAGCTTTTGCCATCAGTTTCAATTTCGGTTATTCGTCACCGTCTGTGTCTATACAAGTGAAATATGTGGACCCTACAACCGGCAACGATACCAATGCACTCTAAGACCTGGCCGGCAACGACACCATGACCGGCGGCGGCGCCAACGACACATTCACTTGGTTTGCGGGCGATGCCGGTGCGACAGGTGCTACTGACGTTATATGGCGCATCGCCGATGTTCTCAAAACCCATCGATTCACCAGTGGTGAAGATTTGGAGCAAACGCTCATGCGTTACGTGGCCTTGTACAACCATCAATTACCCCAGTCGGCGCTCAAGAGTAAAACCCCGATGAGGGCCATGAAAGACTGG
>SHXP01000003.1 GCA_009693225.1 Limnohabitans sp.
ATTCTGTTTAATGCCACTTCAGTCACTGCGGGGTATTTTTCTAACGTAGGTCAAACCCGCAGACAAGGCCTGGAGTTGGGAGTGCATGGCAATATCAGCAGATTTGACTATGCGGCAAACTTGAGCTGGATTGAAGCCACTTTCCAGTCCTCCTTCCAAATTGCAAATGGTTCCAACAGTACTTGTACAATTCTAGGCGATAGTACATCTTGCCCTAGCAATAAGGTCGGGGACAAAATCCCCGGCATCCCCGAAGGCGTTTTAAAACTCAAACTCGGTTATGCATTCACACCCGAAACGCATGTAGGCACCACCATATACGCTCAAGGCGCGCAATACGCACGCGGTGACGAAAACAACCTGGACTCCAACGGCAAAATTCCCGGTTATGCCATCATGAACATCGACGCTAGGCACCGCGTCAGCAAAACTTTTGCATTTTTCGGCGGGATTTCAAACTTGTTTGACCAAAGCTATGCCACTTACGGGGTGCTTGGCGATAATAACTTGAGCTTTACCGGTGCCACCGCTTACGAGCAGTTCCGTAGCTACGGGGCTCCGCGCACCTATTTCACCGGTATCCGCGGCAGTTTCTGACGGATCTCTTGTCGGTTTTGAGCTGTTGTTGACCGGAACTTTCTTTTTTTCTTCAAGCTTCAGCCCGGTTCGCGCCATGGTGCGAACCGGGCTGAACAACTTTAAATAGCCCTTTGTGTCAGCGGGGTATAGCGCGATATCGGATGAGAATGTTGCAAAACGAGAATTTCGAAGACCCAACAAGGGGTTTCCCTAGGGTGTTCGGCCATGAAAATTCATTAATATGACCACGTTCCGTATCCCTCAATCAAGGAAGAATCTATGAGCCTTCAATTTAAAGTTAACGGTAAATCCGTTTCGTCCAACGCCGAGGCAGACACGCCTTTGCTGTGGGTCATCCGTGATGAACTTGGCCTGACCGGCACAAAATTCGGTTGCGGCGCTGCCTTGTGCGGTGCCTGTACCGTGCATGTGAACGGTGAAGCAGTTCGTTCATGCCAAACCCAAGTCGGAAATGTTGCTGGCTCCAGTGTCGGCACCATCGAAGGCCTTGGCGGCGCACACGCGCTGCAAAAAGCCTGGATCAAGCATCAGGTTCCCCAGTGCGGCTACTGCCAATCCGGTCAACTGATGAGCGCTGCTGCATTGCTCAGCAAAAACAAAAATCCTTCCAATGCAGACATCGATGCAGCCATGGCTGGCAACGTTTGCCGCTGCGGTACTTACACACGTATCCGTGCTGCCGTCAAAGACGCTGCATCCCAGTTGCGCGCTGCTTAATTTCAAAGGAAATAAATCATGATGAGCACAGAAACAAATCGCCGCGACTTCCTCAAAACCACCAGCGTCGCCACCTCCGGTCTGATGATGGGCGTGGTTCTGCCAAGTACCGTCTCTAAATCCATCGCTGCCGGCACTCTGCACACCCCTAACGCTTGGGTGCACATTGCTGACGACAACACTATCACGCTGATATCAGCACGTTCAGAAATGGGCCAGGGTGTTTACACTTCCATGCCTATGTTGATCGCTGAAGAATTGAATGTTGACGTGAACAAGGTTGTCATTTCCGCCGCCCCTTCCGGAGCCGTGTATGTCAACGCCTTGCTCGGCGCCATGATCACCGGTGGCTCTACTTCCGTTCGTGACGGTTGGGAAAAACTCCGTATAGCCGGTGCACAAGTGCGTGAAATGCTGGTTGGCGCTGCTGCTGCTGAATGGGGTGTCCCCGCCAGCGCAGTCAAAGCTGACAACGGCATGTTGACCGGCCCCGGCGGCAAAAAAGCCACCTACGGTCAAATGGCTGAAGCTGCTTCCAAGCAGCCTGTGCCTGAAAAACCCTTCATTAAGGCAGCCAAAGACTTCCGCGTTGTCGGCAAGCGTATTGCCCGTACAGATGCACCTGCTAAAGTTAACGGCACTGCTGAGTTCGGTATTGACGTTCGTCTGCCCGGCATGGTTTATGCCAGCCTAGAACAGTCTCCCGTCCAAGGTGGCAAAGTCATTCGTGTTGACAGCTCAGCTGCCAAAGCCATGGCTGGCGTGGTTGATGTGGTTGAAATCCCTGATGGCGTGGCTGTTGTGGCTAACTCATACTGGCGTGCAGTCAAAGCACGTCGCGCTCTGAAAATCGATTGGGACCTCGGCCCGGCTGCAAACCTGTCTTCCGACGGCATGATCGAGAGCCACGAGCAAGCTTCTTCTACAGGCAAAGTGTTGCCCATCCAGCCTCCCAAAGGCGATGCCATGGGTGCTATCGGTGGATCAGCCAAGAAATTGTCTGCCACTTATATCACCCCCCTGCAGTCACACTCACCCATGGAACCCATGAACTTCACGGCCCACGTCACCGGCGGTAAAGCGCTGTTGATCGGACCTACCCAGTTCCAACAAGGTGTTCAAGGCGGTGTTGCCGCAGCTCTGGGCATCAAGCCTGAAGATGTGGAAGTTCAAACCACCTTTCTGGGCGGCGGTTTTGGTCGTCGTATCGAACTGGATTACCCGGTTCAGGCTGCACTGATTTCTAAAGCAGTCAAACTGCCTGTGAAACTGGTCTGGTCTCGTGAAGATGACATGACAAATGACTATTACCGTCCCATCGGTTACAACCAGATTCACGCCGGTTTGGATTCCAATGGCATGCCTGTCGGTCTGCATTTCAAGCTGACTTCACAGTCGATCACACAGCGTGCTTTCGGTCTGCCGAAAGACACCATGGATCCTTTCATGGTTGAAGCTGCTGTTGCGCCTTACAAGATCGCCAATACCCAGCACGACTTGGTCATTCATGATGCCGGTTTGCGGGTTGGTTACTGGCGCGGTGTGAGCCACAACATGAACGTTTTCGCCAACGAAAGCTTCGTGGACGAAATGGCTTTGGCTGCCGGCAAAGACCCTGTGGACTACCGCATGGCCATGCTGGAAGGCGAACCACGCTTCCAAAACGTCCTGAAACTGGCTACTGAAAAAGCCGGCTATAAAAAAGGCGCTGCCAAAGGCAATGCCATGGGCGTGTCAATCATGTCAGGCTACGATACCTACGTCGCCGTTGTTGCTGAAGTCAGCATCGGTGCCGACGGTGAAGTCAAAGTGGTGAAAACCACTGTGGCAGCCGACATGGGCATGATCGTCAACCCTGAAATCGTTGAGCAGCAAATCCAGTCCAGTATCATCATGGGCATGGGCACAACGCTCAAGCATTCCATCACTGTTGCCAACGGCCGCGTTCAGCAGACCAACTTCAACACATACCCGATGGTTCGTACCAACGAATCACCGCTGATTGACATTGTGTTGGTCAAGAGCGCTGAAAAGCCTGGCGGTATCGGCGAGCCTGTCACAGCAGCCATCGTGCCTGCTTTGGCAAACGCTGTTGCCAAACTGACCGGCAAACGTGTTCGCACATTGCCTATCACCGGTAAAGCTATTCAGCAAGCCTGATCTTTTTCAGTGGCTGCTTGCAGCCATTGAAAAAGATTCGAAAAGAGCGGGATTTCCCGCTCTTTTTTTTCAAAAAAATGCTGTCATCTTATAGAATGACAGTCGTTAGCAAAAGCGACAGATTGAATTCAGATGTTAAAAAAAGCATTTGGTAAGCGCAGGGCTTTTTTTATATGCGCTGTGATCAGCTTTTCAGTCTTCGGGCAAAGCAGTCCGCTTCCTGACCCGCGCATAACCCCCGGTGCTATCGATACCTCGGTGACACAAGAGAATATTCATTCCACTGTATGCGTCAGAGGTTATACCGGACGTGTCAGGCCTGACAAACAATATACAAACCGATTAAAACATGAGCAATTAAGGCAGTACCGCTACCAGGATCTGAATCCTGCAAACTATGAGCAGGATCACTTGATCCCATTGATTATCGGTGGCAACCCAAGTGACCCGAATAATCTGTGGCCGCAACCCAGACTCGACGAATGGTCTGCTGAACAGAAAAATGACCTTGAATTCGTGGTCTACAAAATGGTCTGCCGTGGTGAAATTTCTTTGAAGGAAGCACAGCAGCGTGTTGCCGGAAACTGGATTCAAGCTTACAAAGACTGGGTGCCAAGTCACCGCTATCTCTTGCCTAAACACAGGCGCAACAACTTGGATTGATAGACAGCAATAGATTTATGCAGAATATATGGCCGGATCCGGCGCAGTCTGAACAGCGCATTCTTGAAATTCGCAACAATGAGGTCTTACTGTTGGAGTCCGTCCTATGAATTTTGAAGCCATTTCCCCAGCGAAGTTGCCGGATTTGTTACGTGCCATGCCTAAAACAGAGCTGCATATGCACATAGAGGGTTCGCTTGAGTCGGAGTTGCTATTTGCCATGGCCAAGCGTAACGAAGTGCGCTTGAATCATGCGACTGTGGAGGAGTTGCGGTCAGCCTATGCGTTCACTGACTTACAAAGCTTTTTAGATATTTATTACGCCGGCGCCAGTGTGTTGCAGCAACCACAGGATTTTTACGACATGGCATGGGCGTATTTTTTACGGGCCAAAGCGGATAACGTGGTGCATGCTGAAATATTTTTTGATCCTCAAACTCATACGGAGCGCAAAGTCAGTATGCGGACCGTCATTACTGGTTTACATCGGGCCTGTGTGGATGCAAAAGAAAAACTCAATATCAGTTCGTCCCTGATCCTGTGTTTTCTGCGTCACCTGAGCGAAGAATCTGCTTTTGAAACGCTGGATCAGGCAATTCCATTCAAGGAGTTTTTCATCGGGGTCGGGCTCGATTCCAGTGAACGCGGTCATCCGCCGGAAAAATTTGAACGCGTGTTCAAGCGCGCCCGTCAACTCGGGTTCAAAGCTGTTGCGCATGCCGGAGAAGAGGGTCCGCCTGCTTATATTTGGAGTGCCTTGGATGTTTTGCACGCAGAGCGCATAGACCATGGCGTTCAGGCAATTCACGATACCGCATTGATGAACAGGCTGGCCAAAGAGCGCATACCTTTGACGGTTTGTCCCTTGTCTAACCTGAAGCTGTGTGTATTTCCTGATCTGGGAAAGCACAATCTCGGCGAAATGCTGAATCAAGGTTTGTGCATCATGATCAATTCTGACGATCCGGCATACTTTGGTGGTTACTTGAACGAGAATTTTCTGCAAACATTTGCAGCGTTAAATCTGAATGCAACTGACGCCTATCAGTTGGCTTGCAATAGTTTCGAAGCTGCATTTGTAACTGATGAACAAAAAACGGCCTGGCGCCGGCAGCTCGATGATTGTTTCAGGACATTCGGTGCCTGAGTGGCCGGCCGGCTGTCAGGGCCAAGCTCATCTGCGCTTATCTCATGACTGAGTCAAAAACAATAGCGATTGCAGGTGGTGGTATCGGCGGATTGTCGGCAGCTCTTGCCCTGGGTATTCACGATATACCTACCCATGTGTACGAGCAAGCGGAAGCATTCAAAGAAGCGGGGGCGGGTATCGGACTTGGTCCTAACGCGATGCGTGTGCTGAACCGATGGGGTTTAGGTCAGGAATTGCGCGAAGTGGGTTGTGCGCCTGACTACCTGCTCGCACGCAATGCAAGGGATGCACGTATATTGGGGCGTTTACCCATGGGTCAAGCATTCATTGAAAAATACGGAGCTTCTTATCTGACCATACACCGCTCAGACTTGCACACAATTTTGCAACAGGCAGTGAAAAAACAGTCAAAGACCCAGTTTTATTTGAAGCATAGATTGGAGTCTGTAAATTTACTGGCAGAAGGCTTGGACTTGAAATTCAAGGACAGTCTTGAACAGCATCAAGCGCAGGTTCTGGTTGGAGCAGATGGTTTGAACAGTCTGGTGCGTTCCTCGATATTCAGTACTGATAAGCCGCGCTCAAGCGGTCACTGTGCCTATCGCGCCCTGATAACGCTGCGTGACCTGCCAAAAGGAGTTGATCAAGACTTTATCGGTATCTGGATGGGAAGCCGCTTGCACGTGGTGCACTACCCCGTAAGAGGCGGAAATTACCTGAATCTGGTGGTACTGATCGAGTCTCATGAACAACAGGCGCAAGCCGGATGGGATCTGGTCCCCTCCGCAGACAAAATCAATGCTGATTTGAAGTTTGCCCTGCAAGCCTGTTGCAATGAATTGCAGGAACTGATTCGCCGGGTGGAAGACTGGCGCTGCTGGTGCTTGTTTGACCGTGACCCTCTGCAGCACGCATCTCAAATGGCGCAGGGCAGGGTGGCTTTGTTAGGGGATGCCGCACACCCCATGCTGCCATACCTTGCACAAGGCGCAGGCATGGCAATTGAAGATGCAGCTTGCTTGGCGCAGCATTGGCAACAAAGCACATTGCCTGCGGCACAACGTTTACTCAATTACGCGAATGCCCGATGGCAACGGGTATCACGTGTGCAGCAGCGTGCCCGGCGCAACGGCAGTATTTACCATGCTCAAGGTGTGATGCGAATGGCCAGGGATGCAGCATTGAAACTAGGCGGTTCGCAGCTCATGGACATGCCCTGGTTGTATGCGGGTTGAAGCCAATAGCAGAAGAATGTCTGGTGACACAAGCCTCACATCGGGCCCATGCGTCATTTCAATACTTTCCGAGCAATAAAAATTCCATCAATGTCTTTTGTACGTGTAAGCGGTTTTCGGCTTCGTCCCAGACAACTGACTGTGGTCCATCAATCACTTCGGCCTGCACTTCTTCGCCGCGATGGGCCGGCAGACAGTGCATGAACAAGGCATCGGTTTTGGCTGCGGCCATCATGGTTGAGTCTACGCACCAGGCGGCAAAAGCCTGACGGCGGGTTTCATTTTCTGCTTCATAGCCCATGCTGGTCCAGACATCGGTGGTCACCAGATCTGCGCCATGACAGGCTTGTAAAGGATCAGTGAATACTTTGAAGCATGTGTTGCCGGACACGCCAGCCACCGCTTGATTCACCTCGTAACCGCCGGGCGTGCTGACGTGAACCGTGAAGCCCAGCAAATCAGCGGCTTGCAGCCAAGTATTCGCCATGTTATTACCGTCACCGACCCAGGCAACTACTTTGCCTTTCAGGCAATCAAGGGGGTTATTCACATCGCCACGGTGTTCAATGAAAGTGAACAAATCAGCAAGAATCTGGCAAGGGTGAAATTCATTGGTCAAGCCATTGATGACCGGGACCCGTGAATTAGCGGCAAAGCGCTCGATCTTTGTTTGTTCATAGGTTCGGATCATGACCAGATCAACCATGCGGCTGATGACCTTGGCGGAATCTTCAATGGGTTCCGCGCGCCCGAGTTGGCTGTCTCCGGTGGTCAGGTGCACCACAGCCCCGCCCATTTGATACATGCCGGCCTCGAAGCTGATGCGAGTGCGGGTGGAGGCTTTTTCGAAAATCATGGCCAGTGTACGGTCTGTCAGCGGCTGGTGTTTTTCATAGGCTTTGAACTTGCGTTTGATCAGCGCTGAGCGTGTGAACAGGTAAGCGTAGTCATCCGCGGTTAAATCGGTGAACTGTAAATAGTGCGTAGGAGTTTGGCTCATATCAGGCCTTGGGGGGAGTGGCTAAAAATGCTTTCACCAGCGGCACCAACATTGACACCACTTCATCGGCCTCGGATTTGGTCATGATGAGCGCGGGTAACAAACGGATGACGCTGTCGGCGGTCACACTCAGCAGCAAACCGGCTTGCAATGCCTGCCCCATCAAGGGGCCGCAGGGACGATCCAGATCAATACCGATCATCAAGCCGTTGCCGCGTATTTCCTTGAAGCCTTGCACGTGTTCAAGTTCTTGGTGCAATGCGTTTTTCAGATGCGCGCCGACGCGCATCGCATTGTCGAGCAAACCGTCTTCTTCAATGATGCGCAAGGTCTCCACGCCGGCCCGCATGGCCAGTGGGTTGCCGCCGAACGTGGTGCCGTGGTTACCCGGCTGGAAAATACCGGCCGCCTTGGGGCCTGCCACCACCGCGCCAATCGGCATGCCTGAGCCCAGGCCTTTGGCAAGCGGCATCACATCGGCTTGAATGCCGGCCCATTGGTGGGCAAACCATTTGCCGGTGCGGCCGATACCGCATTGCACTTCGTCAATCATCAGCAGCCAGTCGCGTTCATCACTCAGTTTGCGCACAGCTCGCAAATAGGCTGTGCTCATGGGGTTGATGCCGCCTTCGCCTTGTATGGTTTCAAAAAACACAGCCACCACGTTCAGGTTGTCGGCTGTGGCTTTTTCGATGGCAGCGATGTCGTTCATCGGCACGCGGATAAAGCCTTCGAGCAGCGGGCCGAAACCTTGCTGTATTTTTTCATTGCCTGTGGCACTGAGCGTCGCAATGCTACGCCCGTGAAAGGCTTTGTCATAAACCACGATCTCGGGTTTATCAATACCTTTGAGATGGCCGAATTTGCGCGCCATCTTCAGCGCCGCCTCGTTGGCTTCCAGACCCGAGTTGCAAAAGAAGACATTGCTCATGCCCGACAGCGCAACCAGTTTGTCGGCGAGTTGTTGCTGCAACGGGATGTGGAAATAGTTGCAACTGTGCATCATCCTGCCGATCTGATCCTGCAAGGCAGGGACCAGGCGCGGATGGTTATGGCCTAAAGTGTTGACTGCAATACCAGCCAGGGCATCCAGATAGCGCTTGCCGCCGGTGTCCCATACATACACACCCTGACCGTGCGACACCGTCATCGGCAGACGGCAATAGGTGTTCATCAAATGCGCAGCGGGATCAACAGTGGACATGGGGAACCTCGGGGTGTGGCAGAAAAGAAATCGGCTCTGAAGCCGTGAAGACCTGGAGCCGAAGAATCGGATTTTAGGCGTGTCGCCCATGAAAAAACCGCCCCTGGGGGCGGTTTCTCACTTTTTGCCAACAGCGCACCGGTTTCAAACGGCGGCCTGCTTGCGGCAGACCGGGCTGGATGCCTGAATCGTCAGGCGGCGAGGGCCAGGTGTTTCACCTTGGCGGCCAGGTGGCTCTTGTCACGGGCTGCCTTGTTTTTGTGGAAGATGCGTTTGTCAGCGATGATGTCCACCACCGATTGCATCTTGCCGAACAGTTCAGCGGCTTTGACTTTGTCACCGGCCTGAACTGCTTTTTCGACATTCTTCACCGCAGTGCGGTATTTGGAGCGCAACGAGCTGTTGGCTTCGTTGAGTTTCACGTCCTGACGGGCGCGTTTGCGGCCTGATGCCAGGCGCGGGTTCTTTTTCTTGGGTTTGGCTGAAGCCATGGGTTTTCCTTTAAGTGTCTGAGGATGATGCTGGCAAAGCCTCACATTGTAGCAAACGGCCCCGGCAGTCTGTCACCGGCGACGGCTACACTCCAGCGGGTGAGCCTGTTCAAGTCCGTATCTACCGTTTCCTTGTTCACCCTGGTGTCGCGAATCACCGGGTTCGCTCGCGAGACCCTGATCGCCACGGTATTCGGTGCCAGCGCACTGACCGACGCCTTTAATGTGGCTTTTCGCATCCCGAATCTGTTTCGCCGCCTGTTCGCCGAGGGCGCCTTCAGCCAGGCTTTTGTGCCGGTGCTGGCCGCCACCCGGGCCGAAAAAGGCGACGCGGCCACCCGTGTATTGGTGGATAAAGTAGCCACTTTGTCGGCTTGGGCGGTGCTCTTGGCCAGCCTGGCGGGCGTCTTGGGGGCGCCCTGGCTGGTCTGGGTCATGGCCAGCGGCTTGAGCCAGTCGCCCCAAGGTTTGCAAACCGCCGTGAACCTGACCAGCATCATGTTTCCCTATATTGCTTTCATGTCCATGGTCGCTTTGTCGGCAGGTATTTTGAATACCTGGCGGCGGTTTGCTGTGCCCGCCGCGACGCCGGTGCTGTTGAATGTTTGCATGATCGCCAGCGCCTGGCTGGGCGCGCCCTGGCTAGTCTCGCAAGGCATAGAGCCGATTTACAGCCTGGCGGGCGGCGTCATGCTGGGAGGCGTATTGCAGTTGGCGGTGCAAATTCCTGCGCTCTTAAAACTCGGTCTGTTGCCGCGCATCAGCGTCTCGCCGGCGGACATCAAGGCCGCCTGGAATGATGAAGGCACCCGCAAAATTCTGGCCATGATGGGACCGGCATTGCTGGGTGTGGGTGTGGCGCAGTTGTCGCTGGTGATCAACACGCAAATCGCCTCCCATTTGACCCCGGGCAGCGTGAGCTGGATCAGTTACGCCGACCGGTTGATGGAGTTTCCTATCGCCATACTGGGGGTGGCCCTCGGCGTTGTGTTGATGCCGCAACTCGCCGCCGCCAAAGCAGCGGCAGACAGCGTTCATTACAGCGCCATGCTGGATTGGGGGCTGCGCCTGGTGCTGGTGCTGGCATTACCGTGTGCTATCGCGCTGCTGGTGTTTGCCGCGCCGCTGGTGTCGGTGCTCTACCACTACGGCGCGTTTTCTGCGAATGACGTGCGGCAGACCAGTCTGGCCTTGACCGGTTATGGCGTTGGCTTGCTCGGCCTGGTCGCTATCAAGGTGCTGGCGCCGGGTTTTTATGCCAACCAGGACACCCGCACGCCGGTCCGTATTGCGGTGGTGGTGCTGGTGTTTACGCAACTCATGAACTGGCTGCTGGTGCCTTATCTGGCGCATGCCGCATTGACTTTGTCGATTGCGCTGGGCGCGTTGGTTAATGCCTTGAGCTTGTTGATCGGTTTGCGCAGACAGGGGCAATTCATACCGCTACCTGGCTGGCCGCTTCTTATGCTGCAAGTGCTGCTGGCTTGTTGCCTCATGGGCGGCGGTTTGTATTGGGCGGCACACAACTGGGATTGGAACGGCTTACAGTCTCAGGCATGGCTGCGCGCAGGCTTGATGGCTGTGGTGCTGGTTATGGTAAGTGTGGTGTATTTGGTGACGCTTAGGGTTATTGGTGTCGATCTGCGTGCACTTTTGCGCCGCTGAAGGCATGATTGCGCCATGGATTACAAGCTGACTCTTCCCTCGGCGCTGGATTATTTCTCCACGCTGGTACAAAGCGACGATGAATTTCCACTGCTGGAAACGGCGGTCAGTCTGGCGCAGGATGAATTTCCCGCGTTGGATATACAGCAGGTGCTGAGCGAATTCGATATGTTGTCCGCCAGGCTCAAGCGGCGCTTGATGCCGAATGCCGACACCCTGGACAAATTGCGCGAGCTGAACTGGTTTTTTTATGAAGACATGCGTTTCGCCGGCAATGTCAACCATTACGACGACCCGCACAACAGCTATTTGAATGTGGTGCTGGGCAAGCGCCTGGGTATTCCCATCAGCCTGGCGGTACTGTGGCTGGAACTGGGGCAAAGCCTGGGGCTGGAGGTCAGCGGTGTCAGCTTTCCCGGCCATTTCCTGGTCAAACTTGATTTGAAGTTTCCTCAGGAAGGCCACGTGGTGATAGACCCCTTCACCGGCGAATCGCTCAGCCGCGAAAACCTGGCAGAACGTTTGATCCCCTGGCTGCCGGGTGCCAAACTGGGCAAACCGCAAGCAATATCGGATGATGCGCTGGCCTTTCATTTGTTACCGGCTGAACCGCGCCAGATCATTGCGCGCATGCTGCGCAACCTGCACGAGATATACCGCCGTCAGGATGATCAGCAGCGTTTATTGAAAGTCAGGGCCAGGTTGGCGGTGTTGTTGCCTGAATAAGCGGCTGTCCTTGAGCTTTATGTGTGCGCCGTTATCTGACAACCGATCACCACCGCCGCGCCATCACCTTTGTCAGCAATCACACCCATCCGGTAAACCTGCTCGCCCAGTGCCGTCAGCGTTTTTGAACAGGCGTCCGCATGCTCAGGCGAAATCACCACCACCATGCCTATGCCGTTGTTAAAGGTGCGGCACATTTCGGCTTCATCAATGCCGGCGGTCTGCTGCAGCCAGTTGAACAGTTCGGTGCGCGGCCAGCTCTCGCGTTGCAGATGGGCCGCACAATGGTCCGGCAGCACGCGCGGGATGTTTTCGGTCAAACCGCCGCCGGTGATGTGCGCCAGGGCTTTGACGGGGTGGGCTTTCAAAGCTGTCAGCACAGACTTCACATACAAACGCGTGGGGGCCATCAGCGCTTCTTGGAACGGCAGACCGTCCAAGGTGGCGGGCAGGCTTGAAGCCGCGCGTTCAATGCATTTGCGCACCAGGCTGAAGCCATTGGAATGCACGCCGCTGGAGGCCAGTCCCAGCACCACGTCGCCGGGGCTGACGCTTTTGCCGGTCAGGATGAGCGACTTTTCCACCACACCGACCGCAAAACCGGCCAGGTCGTACTCGCCGGCCGGGTACATGCCGGGCATCTCGGCGGTTTCACCGCCGATCAAGGCGCAACCCGATAACTCACAGCCTTTGGCGATACCGCCGACCACGGCTGCTGCCGTGTCAACATCGAGCTTGCCGCAGGCGAAATAGTCCAGGAAAAACAGCGGTTCTGCGCCTTGCACCAGCACGTCATTGACGCTCATGGCAACCAGATCTATGCCGACGGTGTCGTGCATGTTCCATTCAAACGCCAGTTTTAGCTTGGTGCCGACACCGTCGGTGCCGCTGACCAGCACCGGTTCCTTGTAATTTTTGGGCACTTCAAACAGGGCGCCGAAGCCGCCGATGCCTGCCAATACGCCGTCACGCATGGTTTTTCTGGCCAGCGGTTTGATGCGTTCTACCAACGCATCACCTGCGTCGATATCGACGCCGGCATCTTTATAGGAGAGTGGTGTGTTCATAAGTATTAGGCGTTGCAATCTCGCCCGGAGAGCAGGTCGATAGAATCAGTGCATTCTAATTGCGGGTACTTATCACCTGATGTACTTATCCCCCGATTACCGTTTTTACGCTGCCTGGCTGTTAATTGGCAGCCTGCTAGCAGCGCTGCTGTGGTGGCTCACGCCGGTGCTCACCCCGTTTCTGATCGCTGCCGTCATCGCCTATGTGTTGTCTCCGCTGGTAGAGCGATTGCAGTCACTCATGGGTAGCGGCGTGCCGAGGTTTGTCACTGTGCTGGTGTGCGAAGTCGCTTTTTTGCTGCTGCTGGTCTCGTTTGCAGGCTTGATAGTGCCGGTGCTGTTCAAGGAAGCAGGGCGTCTGCAAACCCAGTTGCCGGGTTTGCTGGCTCAATTGCAGACCGCTGTCACGCCTTTGTTGCAGAGCATGGGCATAGAGTTGCAACTCGACCCCCAGGGCATCAAAGACTTTGTCGCAACGCAAGCCCAATCAATCTTGCACAACAGCATGGACTCGGTGCTGTCGTCGTTACGCATAGGCGGCAGTGTGGCGCTGGCGCTGATCGGCAATCTGATTCTGGTGCCGGTGGCTTTGTTTTACCTGCTGACGGACGGTCCGCACATGCTGGCGCACCTGCGCGAATGGGTACCTCGTAAGGTTGAACCCTCGGTCACGGAATTTGTGATGGAGGCGGACAAAGTGCTCGGCGAATACCTCCGCGGCCAGTTGCTGGTGATGCTGAGTTTGTCTGTGTATTACGTGGCCGGTTTGACGCTGTTCGGGCTGTCGGTGGCCGTGCCTATCGGTATTCTGACCGGCATGGCGGTGTTCGTCCCCTATGTCGGATTCGGCGTGGGCTTGCTGCTGGCGGCTTTGTCTGGTTTTCTCGAAATGGCACCGCTGCAAGCCTCGGTCATGCTCGCCGTGGTGTTCGGCATCGGTCAATTGCTCGAGGGCTTTGTGCTGACCCCTCGACTCATCGGCGAGCGTATCGGTTTGCATCCTTTGGCTGTGATTTTTGCCTTGCTGGCTTTCGCGCAGTTGCTGGGATTTGCCGGCGTATTGATGGCATTGCCGGCAAGCGCGGTGTTACTGGTGGCTTTGCGGCGATTGCGCCGGCGTTATGTGGCCAGCCGGTTGTATGCGGATTGAGGCTTGATGAAACAAATCGCTTTGGACATTGGCGTGTCTGTCGGACCCAGCCTGGCTAATTTCCATCCCGGACACAATGCCGCTGCGCTCGCGCATCTGCAACTTTGGATGGCGGGGCGTACCCGCTCGCCGGTACCGACCTATCTGTGGGGCGACAACGGCAGCGGTAAAACCCATTTGCTGCGCGCGGTAGCTGAACACATAAAACAGCAGGGAGCGCAGGTGGGCTGGATGGACAGGGCAACAGTTCAACCGGCTGACTTCAACCCGGAATGGGAAGTACTGCTGCTCGACGACGTGCAGAATTTCTCAGCCGTGCAGCAGCACATGGCGTTCAACTGGTTTGTCAACGCAGCCACCCCGGGGGCGGTGCGTCAACCCTGGGTGCTGGCCGCTGGCAGCCTACCGCCGCAGGATTTGCCGCTGCGCGAGGATTTGCGCACCCGCCTGGGCTGGGGCCATGTGTTTCATTTGCAATTGCTGGACGATGAGCAGCGGCGCGAGGTGCTCTTAAAGCACGCACAGGCACTGGGCATGCATATCGGTAAAGATTTGCTGGACTATCTGCTCAGCCGTTTCAGCCGCGATCTGGGGCATTTGATCGGACTGCTGGAGCAACTTGATACCTACGCGCTGCAAACGCAGCGGCCTTTGACCATACCTTTATTGAGAGCCATGCTGGATGAAATCTGAACCGATGTTGCAACTGGCCTTGTTTGACCTGGACTACACTTTGCTGCCCCTAGACTCCGACCAGTCATGGGGAGAATTCACCTTGCAACTGGGCTGGGTCGACGAAGCCGACTTCCATCAGCGCAACAATGCTTTTTACGCAGACTACAACGCCGGTCGTCTTGACATACACGAGTACGTGCGCTTTGCCACCCGCAGCATCCGCGAGCGAGGCATGGATGAGGCCAAGGCCGCACACCGGCAGTTCATGCAAAAGGTGATTCAGCCTGCCATACGGCCTGTGGCGCTGGACTTGGTGGCGCAACACCGCGCGCAGGGCGATAAGCTGGTGATGGTCACGGCGACCAATGAATTTGTCACAGCGCCGATCGCTGAAGCTTTCGGCATGGATGTATTGCTGGCGGTGGAGTTGGAGCGCGATAACGACGGCCGCTTTACCGGCGAAATAGCCGGCGTGCCCAGCTTGCGCGAAGGCAAAGTCACCCGGGTCACACAATGGCTGGCAGAACAAGGCCTGGACTGGTCTCAGGTGCAGGCCACTTTTTACAGCGATTCGACCAACGACTTGCCCTTGCTGGAAAAAGTTCAACAACCGGTGGTGACCAACCCCGGCCCCGCTTTGCGCCAGATAGCCAATGAGCGCGCATGGCGTATCCTCGACCTTTTCGAGAACCCATGATCAAAAAAATCATTCAAAACCTGTTCGGCAAATCAGACAAGTCCGCCTCCGCACGTTTTGGCAAGCGACGCGTGATCCCTGCCGCCATGCACGGCATTGACCCGGATCTGGTCGACGAGCGCGCCTGGAACGTGGTGCGCACCTTGCAGGAACGCGGTTTTCAGGCCTATATCGTCGGCGGCGCAGTGCGCGACTTGCTGGTCGGTTTAAAGCCCAAAGATTTTGATGTGGCCACCGATGCCACGCCGGAAGAGGTCAAGGCCTGTTTCCGCCGTGCTTTCATCATCGGGCGGCGCTTTCGCATCGTGCACGTGGTGTACGGGCGCGGGCGTGACCATGAGGTGATCGAAGTCTCCACGTTCCGCGCGCATCTTGACAGCAACGAAACCGAGCAGGTCAGCGGCAACGAACGCACCAGCAAAAAGGCCTTGACCAACATAACGCATGCGGTCGACGCCAGCGGCCGCGTGCTGCGCGACAACGTCTGGGGTCCGCAGGATGAAGACGCCACCCGGCGTGACTTCACCGTCAACGCCATGTACTACGACCCCAGCGTTGGCGAAGTCATCGATTACCACCACGGTTTTGAGGATGCGGCCAAGCGCGTCATCCGCATGATCGGCGAACCCGCTGCGCGTTACCGTGAAGATCCGGTGCGTATCATCCGCGCCGTTCGTTTTTCAGCCAAACTCAATGCGCTCGGGTTCAAGCTCGAGCCGCGCACCGCCAAGCCTTTGAAATCCATGATGGACTTGCTGGCCGATGTGCCGCAAAGCCGTTTGTTCGATGAAATGCTCAAGCTGCTGCAAACCGGTCATTCCATTGCCAGCATCGAGCAATTGAAACAACTCGGTCTGGCGCGCGGCATTTATCCGCTGCTGGATGTCGTGGTCGAGCGCTCCGGCACCCCGTTTGTGCAGGCGGCTTTGCAAGACACAGACCGGCGCGTCGGCGAAGGTAAACCCGTTGCACCGAGCTTTCTGCTGGCTTGCGTGCTGTGGGCCGATGTGCGCGAAGGCTGGCAGGCGCGCACCGGCCAAATGGCGGTGTTTCCGGCCTTGCAGGAAGCCATTGAAGAAGTGTTCAATGCGCGCATCGGCGACGTCTCCGGACGCGGCAAGCTCGCGGGCGATATGCGCGAAATATGGACCATGCAACCGAGGTTCGAGAAGCGCAGCGGCAGTGCGCCATTTGGTCTGGTCGAGCAGGCGCGCTTTCGCGCCGGCTTCGATTTCATGTGTTTGCGCGCCGAGGTCGGTGAAGTCGATGTAGAGCTGGCCGACTGGTGGGAAGACTTCAGCCTGGCAGACGACGACAGCCGTGTTGCCTTATTGCAAGCCGTCAAGCCTGCTGCGCGCGTTGTTCGTGCTGACGGTGAAACCAAAAAACGACCTCGCCGCCGCCGCAAACCTGCAGGTACCAAGCCTGATGCCGGTGGTAACCCGGACGCGTGAAACTGTCAGCGCCTACGTCGCTGCCGGTGCCAACCTGGGAGACGCACATGCTGCGGTCTGCAGGGCTCTCCAAGATCTGGGCACATTGCCGCAGACTCATGTCGAGGCGGTTTCTTCTTTGTACCGCAGTGCCCCGTATCAGGCCCAGGGCCCGGTCTTCATTAACGCAGTGGCGCACATCCGTACCCGGTTGAACGCGCCCGATTTATTGATCGCTTTGCAAGCCATGGAATATCTTGCCGGGCGGGTGCGCAGCCATGTGAATGCGCCGCGTACCCTGGACCTGGATATTGTGTTTTATGGTGACGCCAGGGTTGACAGTCCAGGCTTGACGATTCCGCACCCGCGTTGGATGGAGCGGGCTTTTGTGTTGTTGCCCTTGCAGGAAGTGGCGCCCCATAAGGTCAACCCCGCCTTGTTGCACGCAGTGGAGAATCAGCAAATTGAGAAATGGCTTTAACTGACAGCCCGTGATCAATGTCTGGAAACAAGCAGGGATTGAACTGAGCCCGACTGCTCGCCCATGGCGGCGGCTTACTGGGATAGCTTTTGCGATTCCTCGATTTGCGATTCAAAGTAACGCTGAAAACCGTAAGCCAGGCTGGAGAGCAGGGCGGTGGTGCCCAGCATCAGCGCCAGCACCAGCGCGCCGATGGTCAGCCAGTTGGTGTTGCCGCTGCTCGATTCGATATCGGTTTGCGGGTTGTAGCTGTTGTTCCAACGGGCAACTGACATTAAACCCCAGTAAATCGTGTGCAAGGCACTGACAGCGACAGACAGGCCGATCAGCGGCACCAGCCACCAGCTCAAGGGGTCGTCCAGGCCGAAGGAATGGGCGCGTTCAAAACCGTAAATACCCAGCAAACTCATGAACAACAATGCCCAGCCGACAGAGTCGCGCAGCCCGAACATGTAAAAGCGTGCCAGGCTGAAACAGCCGACAAGCAGACTTAACCAGCAGACCAGTGATTTGTTTTTCATGGCTCTGATTATCTGTCTGCCGCATGGCGATGCAGCGGACGGGCGGATTACCTCAGTCAAACGATGACCCTGCGTCAGACCGGGTCGCTGCTGTCCCCCGGTCCCAGGGCCTTTTGCATAAGTACCGTATCCAGCCAGCGCCCGTGTTTCCAGCCGCTGGCTTTGAGCAAACCGGCATGACGAAAGCCCAGCCCGGCGTGCAGGGCGATGGAAGCTGCGTTGGCAGAGTCGCCAATGACCGCCAGCATTTGCCGCTTGCCTGCCTGCTCACATTGCCGGATCAAGGCCTCAAGCAAAGCGGTGCCCAGTGACTGTCCCGTGTGCTCAGGTTGGACATACACCGAGTCCTCGACCAGATAGCCAAAAGCGGGTCGCGGGCGGAACTGGCCGGCATAGGCAAAGCCCTGCACCTCGTCATTCAAGTCGGCAACCAGCCATGGCAAGCCGAGTTGCAACACGGCGCTGTGGCGTTGCTTCATGTCAGCCAGGCTTGGCGGTTCCAGCTCAAAGCTGCCGCTGCCATGCGTCACGTGGTGGGCGTAAATGGCTGTCACTGAAACCAAATCGGCAGGCAGGCAGGGGCGGATCAGCGGTGTTTTTTTGCTCATGTCGGCGGCAGTCTATAATGGCAGGCTTTTCAGCGAGCGCTGGCCGGGTGGTCAAGTCGCGTGTCTCATCGCTGAATCAAAGACTGCACCCAAGGATAAACCATGGTCGTCATCCGACTTTCCCGAGGCGGCGCAAAAGCCCGTCCTTTTTTCAATATCGTCGTCGCTGACAAGCGCGTTCGCCGTGATGGCCGTTTCATCGAGCGTATCGGGTTTTACAACCCTATCGCTGAAGGTGGCGAAGAAGCTCTGCGCATTGCGCAAGACCGTCTGAGCTACTGGGTGGGTGTCGGTGCGCAAACATCGCCTACCGTCGATCGCCTGATCAAGCAGGCCGGCAAAAAAGCCGCCTGATCACACATCCGATGCTGCCTGCCTGGGAGCCTGCTGAATTACCAGCGGACGCTGTCGAAGTCGGGCGCATTCTGGATGCCTGGGGACTCAAAGGCTGGTTCAAGGTCTTGCCTCACAGCGCCTCACCTGAGGCGCTTTTTTCTTCCAAACGCTGGTTTTTGCAACCGAATGAACGCGGTGCCTCGCCCTTCAAAGGCACCGTGCTCATGCCTATTCGCGAGGCCAATGAGCACGGCGATGCGGTGGTCGCCTGTCCCGTCGAGACCATAGACCGTGATGTTGCCGAAAGCCTCAAGGGGGCGCGCATATTTGTGCCGCGTTCTTCTTTCCCGTCAACCAGAGAAGACGAGTTTTACTGGGTTGACCTGATCGGTCTGGCGGTGCTTAACCGCGAAGGCCTTGAACTGGGGACCGTCAGAGAATTGATGTCCACCGGACCTCAGACCGTGCTGGTGCTGACCCAGGCCAATCCGGACGACCCCGCCAAACCCCTCGAGCGCATGATCCCGTTTGTCAGCGCTTATGTGGACAAGGTTGACATGGCCAGTCGCAGCATCCTGGTCGATTGGCAGACGGACTACTGATCACACAGCCATGCGCATTGACGTCATCACGCTGTTTCCTGAAATGATTCAGGCTTTCATTGAGCAAGGCGTGACCCGCCACGCCTACGACAGCGGTCAGATCGTTTTGAAATGCTGGAACCCGCGCGATTTCGCCGACGGCAATTACCGCCGTGTCGACGACCGGCCTTTCGGCGGCGGCCCCGGCATGGTCATGCTGGCTGAACCGCTGGCAGCCTGTCTTTCGGTGATACGCCGTGAACGCGAAGACGCCAGGCACACGGCGCCGCTGATTTATTTTTCCCCGGCCGGCGAGACACTGACCCAGACCATGGTCAGCGGATTTGCATCGTCTGCCGGCGGTGCGGTTTTGTTGTGCGGCCGTTACGAAGGTGTCGATCAGCGGTTTATCGATGCCTATGTGGACCGCCAGATCAGCCTAGGCGATTTTGTCTTGTCCGGCGGAGAGTTGCCGGCCATGGCCTGGCTGGACGCGGTGGCCCGCCTGCAAGTCGGGGTGTTGCACGACAGCGACAGCCACGCCCAGGACAGTTTTTCTCCGGATTTGAGCGGTTTGCTTGACAGCCCGCATTACACCCGGCCCGAGGTCTGGCAGGCGTTGCCGGTGCCGGCGGCCCTGATGTCGGGTCACCACGCACAGATCGCTGACTGGCGGCGCGAGCAAAGTCTGCGTCTGACCGCAGCTGATCGTCCGGATTTGATCGCCAAGGCCAGACAGGCAGGCTTGCTCAGCGCCAAAGACGAGCGGATATTGGCCGGCAAAGGCTGATGACTGAGCGTGGTTATAATGGCAGGCTTTTCGATCTTCTGGATGGCCGCCTGGTGTTTCAGCCTTTGTGCAATCACCGGCCTTTTGTGTAGCGCATCCAAGATCGTACAGAGGACCTCATGAATCTCATCCAAATCCTGGAACAGGAAGAAATTGCCCGCATGGGCAAAAAAATCCCCGCATTCGCCCCCGGCGACACTGTGGTGGTCAGTGTGAACGTGGTTGAAGGCAGCCGCAAACGCGTGCAGGCCTTTGAAGGTGTGGTGATTGCCAAGCGCAACCGCGGCATCAACAGCAATTTCATCGTGCGCAAAATCTCCAGCGGCGAAGGCGTGGAGCGCACGTTCCAGACTTACAGTCCGTTGATCGCAGCCATTGAAATCAAACGCCATGGCGATGTGCGTCGTGCCAAGCTGTACTACCTGCGTGACCGCAGCGGCAAATCTGCACGTATCAAGGAAAAACTCACTGCCAAGGCCACCCCGGCTGCCAAAGCGGCAGCAGCTCAATAAGACCCTTGATGATCCTGTGCAAAACCGCCCCGACGCAAGCTGCGGCGGTTTTTTATCGGCCATGAGTTCCACCCCCACTTTTTCATTCATGCAGATTCCGAAGTTTTCACCGCACGAGGCCGAAGTGCTGGGTACAGACGCACACCTGCCACAAGTTGCGGCTGATCGCTTAGGCCCTGCGGCCTTGCGCGAGCGCTTCGGTTCCAACCGCATAGCCGGTTTGCAGGCCGTGCATGAACCGTCATGGACAGGCCATCCCCCCAAACCGGCATCGGTGCTGCTGGGCATCGTCATGCATCCCGAGCCCACCGTCTTGCTGACCGTGCGGACCGCGCATTTATCCTCACACTCCGGCCAGGTGGCTTTGCCTGGCGGGCGTCAGGATCTGCAGGATGCCGACGAAATAGCCACTGCTTTGCGCGAAGCCCGGGAGGAAGTGGGTTTGCAGCCGCAGTTTGTCACGGTCTTGGGTTGTCTGCCCTTGTATGTCACCGGCACCGGTTACAAGGTCACGCCGGTCGTGGGCTTGATCGATCCAGCGATGCAGCTGACGGCAAATCCGCACGAGGTGGCCGATGTGTTTGAGGTGCTGCTGGCCTTTTTGATGAACCCGGCTAACCATCGCCGCCACGCGATTGAATGGCAGGGTGTGCATCGTCAATGGATCTCTATGCCCTATGAGGTCAGTCAGCGTGAGCGGCTGATCTGGGGTGCGACAGCCGGCATATTGCGGCATTTGTATGACTTTTTACAAACCCCGTATTCCTAGTCCGCGCAGAGCTTCTATCATCGGGGTATGAGTTTCATTGCATTACTCTTTGCTCTTGTGCTTGAACAGGCCAGGCCGCTTGCCTCGGGTCACAGCCTGGAACGGGTGTTTACTCACTGGGCGGATTGGCTCAAAAAAAACCTCGATACCGGCGATGTGCGCCACGGCTGGACGACCTGGGGACTGGCTGTGGGCTTGCCTTGCCTCGGTGTGGTGGCGATTCACTGGTGGCTGGTTTGGTCCATCGGCTGGTTGTTCGCCATGTTGTTGAGTCTGGCGGTGGTCTACGTCACCCTGGGCTTCAGACGCTTCAGCCACCATTTCACAGGTATCCGTGACGCGCTGGCAAGCGGGGACGACAATCTTGCGAGGGAGCTGTTGCGCGAATGGCGTGGCAAGGCCGATGTGACATTGACGCGTCCAGAGGTGATCCGCCATGTGATCGAGTTTTCCGCCTTGGCTGCGCACCGGCATGTGTTCGGCGTGGTGGTCTGGTTTTCATTGCTAGCGGCCCTGGGGCTGGGACCGATGGGTGCCTTGTTGTTCCGCTTGTCCGCCGTGCTGTTCAAAGACTGGGGTGAACAGGCTGAGGCTGTGGAAGGCGATATCGATCATACCAGCGATGCCCTGCAATCCGTGGCTGCCCGTGCCTGGTACCTGGTGGACTGGCTGCCGGCGCGAATGACTGCCTTGTCGTTCGCGGTGGTCGGTAATTTCGAGGATGCGGTGGGCGCCTGGCGTCAGGAAGCCGGAAATTTTCCTCATCCCAACGACGGTGTGGTGTTAGCCGCTACTGCGGGGGCCATCAATGTGCGGTTAGGAGGCGTCGGTTTGAGCCCTGCGTCTATGGATGTTACCGGTAATGACCCCATGATTCAGCCGACAGCGGGTCGAGAACCTCAATACACGCATTTGCGCAGCATGGTCGGGCTGGTCTGGCGCGCGGTGGTCATGTGGATGGTTTTGCTCGCTCTCATGACACTGGCCAGATTGCCGGGTTGAGGCGCTGTCTGTCAGTAAGTTTTAGGTGCAGACAATTCGGCAAACAGCTCTGTGAATATGGCGTACCTGCCGGCGTCTATCAAACCCTCTTTCACCGCCTGGCGTACACCGCAATCCGGTTCGTGCACATGCGTGCAGTTGTAGAACTTGCAGTGGTCGGTGTGGCCTTTGATATCCGGCATGCCGGCGGCCAGATCGCCGGGCGCAATGTGGTTCAGCCCGAAGGCCTGAAAGCCGGGGGAGTCCATCAAGGCCGTGGTCTTGCGCTCATCCACCCAGTACCAGGTGGTTGACGTTGTCGTGTGCTTGCCGCTGTGCAAGGCTTTGGAAATGATGTTGGTGGCCGCATTGGCTTGCGGCACCAGCCGGTTGATCAAGGTGCTTTTGCCGGCGCCTGAAGGACCGAGAACGAGGGTGATGCGGCCTTGCAAGACTTCACGCAGCTTGTGTAAACCGTCCGCCTGGTCACGCAATCCCAATGGCAGTACCTGACAGCTGAAATCGCGGTAAGGCTTGAGTTTGTCCCAGGCTTTTTCAAACGGACCGCTTAAGTCCTGTTTATTCAAGGCGATCAGGCTGCGTATACCAGCCTGCTCAGCCGCGATCAGCGTGCGCGCCACTTGGCTTTGTGAAAACTCGGGGTCGGCAGCCACCAGCACCAGCACCTGATCCAGATTGGCGGCAAAGGATTTGGTCCGCACATCATCCTGCCGGTAAAAGAGATTACGCCTGGGTTCAATGGCTTCGATGCTGCCCTCATCTTCGCTGGCCAGCCATTGCACCAGATCGCCGACCACGGCCTGGTTTTTTTTGCCGCGCGGATGGCAGATGCGCCGGTTACCCGCACTGTCCTCAACCCACACATGCCGGCCATGGCTGGCCACCACACGGCCACTTTGTGTCATGCAGTCAGGCGGGCCAGGCGCTGTGACGCCGGCGGGTGTGAGTGGTAGAAAGCCACATAGAGCGGATCCGGGGTTAGGGTAGACGCATTGTCCTGGTACAGCTTGATCAAGGCCTGCTTCAGATCAGCGGCATTCGCGTGCCGGCTGGCAAACTCATCTGCCTCAAACTCGTGTTTGCGTGAACGGGCTGCACGCATCGGGGTGGTGATGAAAGTGAGCAAAGGCACGACCTGCATGAACAGCAGCAGTGCCAGGACATCGTTGGCCGACAGCGCATGCGCTTGAACCCCCAGGCCCTCAAAAAACCACAGCTGGGTTGACAGCCAGCCCAGAGCCGCCATGCCAGCCAGCGTCACCAGAAAACTGCGCACCAGGGATTTGGGGATGTGGTTGAGTTTGGCGTGTCCGAGTTCATGGGCCAGCACAGCTTCCATTTCGCCGGCATTCAGGGTTTTGAGCAGGGTATCAAAGAAGACCACGCGTTTTTGTTTACCCAGACCGGTGAAATAGGCATTCGAGTGGGCCGAGCGGCGGCTGCCGTCCATGACAAAAAAACCGTCCGACTTGAACCCGGTGCGCTGCAACAGATTGTTTACCCGGTCTTTGAGTTCAGCGTCTTCCAGCGGCTGGAATTTATTGAACAAAGGCATGATGAAATTCGGTGCTACCCACATGACAAACAACTGGTAGGCAACCAACAGCGCCCAGGCTAGCAGCCACCACAGACTGCCGCCGGACTCCATCAGCTTGAGCACGGCCCAAATGAGCGGCAGGCCGAGCACTGCGCCTACCAAAGTGCTTTTGAGCAAATCACTGACCCACAGGCCTATGGTCATGTGGTTGAAGCCGAAGCCTTGTTCAAGGTGAAAGGTCTGGTAGTAAGACACCGGCAGATTCAAGGCTGCGGTGATCAGCATGAAACCCGTGACCAGCAGCAGTTGCTGCAGCATGCCGGGTCCGGTGATCGTCATCAGCCACTGATCCAGCAGGCTCAGACCGCCGAGCAAGGTCCAGCCCAGCAACACTATCGCATCCAACGCCAGGTCCCAGTGTCCGAGCCTCAATTTGGCAAGGGTGTAGTCAGCAGCTTTCTGGTGCGTAGGAAGGCTGATGGACTGGGCGAAATCAGCAGGTACCTGTTCGCGGTGTGTGGCGACATGGCGGATCTGGCGATTGGCCAGCCAAAGCTTGAGCAGCAAATTGAGCAGCAACAAAGCCGCAAACAGCAAAGTGAAATTGGTGGGAGACATCATTTTTAGAGTGTAGGGCTTTTCAAAAAGGCACAGCAGGCGTTCACCATGCGTACCGGCTAAGCCTATTTTCGTTCATCAGGGCTTATCTGTGTGCGCTTGAGGGACAATGCCCGTATGAATCCAGACACACTCACTGCTGCCCCGGCAACCGCCGCCATCCTCGGGAAAAATGACAACAACCTGGTGTGGCTTGACTGCGAAATGTCCGGACTCGACCCTGAGAAAGAGCGTTTGCTGGAAATCGCCGTGGTCATTACCGGTCCGGACCTGACCCCCCGTGTCGAGGGGCCGGTGCTGGTGATTCATCAAAGCAATGAACTGCTGGCTGGCATGGACGCCTGGAATAAGGGTACGCACGGCAAAAGCGGCTTGATCGACAAGGTCAAGGCATCCCCCCTCACAGAAGCGCAAGCCGAAGAACAGTTGATAGAGTTCATGAAGAAATACGTCAGCAAGGGCGTGGCGCCGATGTGCGGCAACACCATTGGCCAAGACCGGCGTTTTCTGCTCAAGTACTTGCCGAAGCTGGAGGCCTGGTTTCACTACCGCAACCTGGATGTGAGCACCTTGAAGGAGTTGTCCAAGCGCTGGAAGCCGGAGGTTTACGCCGCCTTTAAAAAGCAGCAAAGCCACACTGCACTGGCAGACGTACACGAGTCCATTGATGAACTTGCGCATTACCGCGAGCATTTTCTTAAACTTTAAGCAATCTAAAATAATCGCAACAGTATCCGCATTTCGTGCGAGAATACCCTAAGTTGCGCCGGATGGTGTGACATTGCTACATCCTCCTCACACCTTGGGTTCTTCTTGAACCGCGTTGCAAAAGTCTTGCAGCATGCTTTGTTTGAAGGTTGATGTTTTTTCCAACCTTTGAACGGAGCCGCCTCACCTTTTCAGGTGCGGGCTAAACACAATGGACGATTTGAATTTGCATTCCCCGGCTGAGCTGAACGCCGAACATCCCTCAGACACGCACACACACACAACTGCTGAAACCAGAACAACTGCTGTTGTGCCGAATGCTTTTGCCCAAATGGGCCTGGCTTGCGAGCTACTGGCTGCTGTTCGTGACCTGAATTTCACCGAACCTACGGCCGTGCAACTGCGCGCCATCCCGCTGGCATTGCAGGACAACGCCGACAAACCCGCCAACGATCTGCTGGTTTCAAGCCAGACCGGCAGCGGCAAAACCGTCGCTTTTTTACTGCCTGTACTGCATACTATTCTGATTGAACGTCAGGCTCTTGAGCAGCAGGAAGCTAAAGAACGGGCCATGAAGCTTGAGCAGGCCAAGGCCAACGGTGAAGAACTGCCGAAAAAACCGCGCCGTAAAAATCCGACCGATACCCGCCACGTCAAACCGGCATTCCCCAGCGCATTGGTGTTGTGCCCGACCCGCGAACTGGCCCAGCAAGTGGCCAGAGACGCGATCGATCTGGTCAAGCATTGCAAAGGTTTGCGTGTGGCCTGCGTGGTCGGCGGTATGCCTTACCCCTTGCAGATTGCGCGTTTGCACAACGCTGACCTGGTGGTTGCTACCCCCGGCCGTTTGCTCGATTTGCAGCGTTCCAAGCAATTGCATTTGAGCAAGGTGCAGTTTCTGGTCGTCGACGAAGCCGACCGCATGCTGGACCTGGGCTTTGCCGAGGACCTGGCTGATATCCATAAATTGACCGAATTGCGCCGTCAGACCATGATGTTCAGCGCCACCATTGCGCCGCGTATTCAGCAGCTGGCAGCGCGCATCATGCGCACACCTCAGCGCTTGCAAATCGAATCGACCAAAGAGCAGAAAAGCAATATTAAACAGATTCTGTTCTGGGCCGACAGCCAGCAGCACAAGCGCAAATTGCTGGACCATTGGTTGCGCGACACCACCATCGATCAAGCGATTGTGTTTGCCAGCACGCAAATTGAATGCGATGCCCTGGCTGAAGATCTGCAGCAAGTCGGTTTTTCCGCCGTGGCTTTGCACGGTGCGCTCAGCCAGGGTTTGCGCAACCGCCGTTTGCAGGCATTGCGTGACGGACGGGTGCAGATTCTGGTGGCTACCGATGTTGCCGCGCGCGGCATCGACGTGCCCAGTATCAGTCACGTCTTCAATTTCGGTCTGCCGATGAAGCAGGAAGATTATGTGCACCGCATCGGCCGCACCGGCCGCGCGGGACGTGACGGCCTGGCGGTCACATTTGCCGAATTCCGCGACCGTCGCAAAATCATGGATATTGAACACTACACGCAAGAGACTTTGAAGGCGGAAATCATTCCCGGCTTGGAGCCGACTCAACGCCCGGCGCGTGCTCCATCCCATGAGCCGCGTCGCGGCAAACCAGGCGGCGGCAAATCTTTTGCAGGCGCCAAGCGCGGTACCGGCTTTAAGCTGCGTAGCGCTGCCCGCAGCTGAGTCCGCAACTGAAGACTCAAGGCCTTGGCCCTGGCGGATACAAAACTGCAAGCGCGGGGTCTGATCAGGTGTTGTTGATTTGCAAAAAATGAAATATTTTTAAATGATTCGTGATAACTCTGAAAATAAATACTTTTTTATTCATAATATATTAAAAATGTTTATTTTTCTGCAACCGGACTCTGTCCAGGCTTTCAAATCCAATCAGTATGAATTGACTTTTTTCAATTAAATCAAGAGCTTCAAGAAAAAAGTTAATTTATATTAGATCTTTGTTAAGATCGAGTCAAGGAGCATGTATGGTCAACCCAACAGATTCATTAGAAAGTGTCGTTATAGGCGACGGCGTGGTAGTGAAAGGTGCTTTCACAGTACCTTCAAAAGCAGTCATTAACGGTGTAATTGAGGGTGATTTAACCGCAGAAGAAGTGTTGATTGGCCCGACAGGCCGCATCACCGGTCGTGTTTCTGCCAAGCTGATTGATGTTCGCGGTGAGTTGCACAATACCATCGTCAGTGAAGAAAGTCTGATTGTCCGTTCTACCGGCAAAATTGTTGGCAAAATCCATTACTCTGAGATCGAAATTGAAAAGGGCGGGGAAATTGAAGGCGCATTGCACCAAGGCAACGAACCCGCGGCCTCCGTTTCCGCCTCAGGCGCAGCCCCTCAACCGGCAAAGCCTATCGGCAATTGATTGTTTTAAAGCGGTGAATCCATGCGTTCAGCCTATCACTATTTAACGTACATTCGCCGTCTTCCAGACTTAATCAAACTGACCTGGACACGTGATTACCAGGATGTCCAGCTGATTCTTGAGCAAAGCGGCGATCTCAAATATTTTAAAATTCCTGCAAGCTTTCAGCGTTATTTTGCGCGCGGTTTCATCGTGTCAGGCCTGTTCTTGACGGTCTTGATTCTCATTCTTTCTGTGTCAACACTGATCCTGGGCGTCAGTCGTGCCAGGCTGGAGCATTCGCACAAAGAGGTCTACCGTGCCTTGTTGAGCAGTGCCGCTGACAACAATGGCGGCGAAGCGGCTTCCTTGAATGACGAGCAAATGGTGGCCTTGGCGCAAACCATCCGTGACCGTGACATGAGCATTCGCCGTTTTGTTGAAACATCCATGGTGATTGTGTCGGAAGAAAATAACACATTGAAAGCTCAGCTTGAAACCTCGGGTTTGACTGAAAAGATTGTCAAAATTATTCAGCAGAACTCATCAAGCGGCGGTTTCTCGATGGATTCTGACATCCAATCCAATCCGCTTTTGCGCGGCAAGGTGGCTGAAGAACTGGCCACCAACCGCAGTTTGCGCGAGGTGTTGTACGCTTTGCCCGTTCACAGGCCGGTGGCCAATTTCAGTGTTTTATCCGATTTCGGTATCCGAAAGCACCCTCTGACCGGCAAGTCGCATTTCCACACTGGATTGGATCTGATGAGCGAGACCGGTGACGATAAAGTATTTGCCGTAAAGCCGGGTATTGTGGTGATGTCGGGATATCATCCACAATATGGCAATACGGTCGTTATTCGGCACCTTAACGGTGTAGAGTCGCTGTATGCGCATTTGGCGAAATTAACGGTCAAAGTAGGCGACAAGGTCACCACTGAAAGCCTGTTGGGATATATCGGAAACACGGGAGAATCGTCCACCGGCCAGCATCTTCACTTCGAGATACTGGTAGGCGGATATCCGGTGAATCCACAAAAAGTGATTCGGACTGCTCAATATGTTCAACAAATCCAAAACAGTAACAAATAACCAAGTTCAACCCCCTGCTGGCGCGGGCGTGGATAATTCAGCAGTTCAAACGCCTTCGGAACCCCAGCCAATTGCCCAACCTCAGAGAACAAATATGATGGACATGATTTCCTCTAACGCCACCAAGCCCTCTATTCTGAGTGAGGGATTCTCTTTCCGGGGTGAAATTTCCGCCAAAGGCGCCATCCACGTCGAAGGTTCGCTCAATGGCCAAATTCAAGTGGATGAACTCACCATTGGATCACGGGGGCAGGTAGAAGGTGTGGTGACCTGTTCAAGTCTGCACATCAAAGGCAAGTTTTCAGGTACGGCCACTTGCAGCGAGCTTATCGTCACTTCCTCAGCGTCCTTAGACGGCCATGTGGTCTACC
>SHXP01000174.1 GCA_009693225.1 Limnohabitans sp.
CGGACGGTTCAGCTTCAACACCGGCGAAGGCCGTTGTCCGGGTTGCGAAGGCCAGGGCATGCGCACCATTGAAATGAGTTTTCTGCCGGATGTTAAAGTCTTGTGCGAAGTCTGCAAAGGGGCCCGTTTTAATCCTGAAACCCTGGCGGTGCGCTGGCGCGGCAAAAGCATAGGCGAGGTGTTGCAAATGGAAATCGATGAGGCCGTGGATTTTTTCGCCGCCATGACACACATCAGCCATCCGCTGCAATTGCTCAAGGACGTCGGTCTGGGCTATCTGACGCTGGGACAGCCTTCGCCGACCTTGAGCGGCGGCGAAGCGCAGCGCATCAAGCTGGTGACCGAGTTGTCCAAAGTGCGCGACGACATCACCCGGCGCGGTCAACAGGCACCGCATACCTTGTATGTGCTGGACGAGCCGACGGTGGGCTTGCACATGGCCGATGTGGACAAACTGATCCGCGTGTTGCACCGCCTGGTTGACAGCGGCCACAGCGTGGTCGTGATCGAACACGACCTGGATGTGATCGCCGAAGCCGACTGGGTGATCGACCTCGGCCCTGAAGGCGGTGACGGCGGCGGCCGTGTGGTGGCCGCCGACACTCCCGAGGCGCTGGTGAAACTGGGCACACACACCGGGCAGGCCTTGCAAGCGGTGCTCGCGCGTCAATGATGCAAGATATTTGTGCCGCAGCGGGCTGACTACAATCCCCGCTGCTTACCATGAATATCCATACACAACGCCGCATCGACGCCTGGGTCGGTCCCCTCTTATGTGGCCTGGTGTCCCTGTGGGGCAAGTGCTTTGGCAGAACTGTCGACCGCCAGCAACCGGTGCAACAGGTGCTGGTCATCATGTTGTCGGAAATGGGCAGTATGGTGCTGGCCGGCCCCATGTTTGCACGGATTCAAAACAACCACCCGGGTGTACAGGTGCACATACTGCAACTCAAGCGCAACCAGTCGGTGGCGCGCTTGCTGGGCCTGGCACCCGACAGCCATTTGCACGGCATTGACGACAGCGGTCTGTTCAGCCTGTTGGGGGATCTGCTGCGCGTGCTGTGGCGCTTACGCCGCTTGAAACTGGACGCGGTCATTGATTGCGAACTTTTTTCGCGCATCAGCGCTTTGCTGGCTTACGGCAGCGGCGCCCGGCTTATAGCCGGCTTCACGCCGCATACCCAGGAAGGTTTGTACCGGGGTTCATTTTTCAACGCCGCGATTCCCTACAACCCCTACCGCCACATCACACTGCAATTCATGGCGCTGGTTGATGCCTTGTCCAGTGCAAGCACGCCCCGCACCAAAGCCATACCCTTGACGGTCAAACCGCAGGACTCGGGTCTGCAAGTGCATTTCAGCGACGGCGACATGGCATCATTCACCCGCGATTTGCACCGTGACCACCCGCTGTTCATGCAAGCGAAGAAACGCATTTTGTTTTATGCCGGCGGCGGTTTGTTGCCTATCCGTGCCTGGCCGGCGGCGCATTACGCCGCGCTGGCCAAAGCCTTGTGCGAGCAAGGCCATGCGGTCGGCATCATCGGCCTGCCCGAAGACCAGGCGCTAGCGCAAAGCATTCAGGCTGAATGCAGCTATGCCAACTGCCTGAACTTTGTCGGCTACACCAAAAATCTCGAAGCCTTGACACGCTTGTTTTTCCACAGCGATCTGCTGGTCACCAACGACGGCGGTCCCGGCCATTTCGCCAGCCTGACGCCGGTCCGTACCTTGATGTTTTTCGGTCCCGAAACCAGCGCCTTGTACGGTCCGCTGACACCGCGTGCAATCGCGCTTGAAAGCCATCTGGCCTGTTCGCCCTGTGTCACGGCCTACAACCACCGCGCTACGCCTTGTGACGGTGATAACCAGTGTCTGAAGCAGATACAACTGCAGCAGGTGCTGGCGCTGGCATTGACGCAGCTTGAATTGTGTGAGCCCCGGGATCCGGCCTATGTCTGACATGCCCTTGCCGGTAGTGCTGCCCTCTTGGTTGCGCTGGGCCGAACCGCTGCTGCAGTGCATGTTCAGGTGGCGTTACCTGCGATTCGCCACGGTGGGGGCATCCGGTACCGTGGTCAATATCGCGGTTTTGTTTGTCATGCAGGAATGGTTGTTGACGATCTTGATAGCCGACAGGTCTTTGCGGCTTTCGCTGGCGCTGGTATGCGCTATCGCCGTTGCCACGGTCAATAATTTCTCCTGGAACAGCCTATGGACCTGGGCTGACCGGCTGCTTGACGAACCCGGGGCAAACATCGGCATGGATGCCGCTTCCGGCAAACGCTTTGTGAAATACGCGCTCTCCTGCTGGCTGGGTATGTTGATTCAATACGGACTCACCTTGTTCCTGTCCGTGTACATGTATTACCTGGTGGCCAATGTCTTGTCCATCGTGGTTGCCAGCGTCAGCAATTACCTGACCAATGACTGGTGGACCTTCCGCCAGCGGCCGGTCCCGCCCGGGGAATGAAAACCGACGCACCGGCCCCGCTGATGCCGTCCACCCGGCTGCTGTGGCTGACGGTGTTGCTGGCCGGTTTGCTTTATGTCTGGGGCATGGACAATCTTTATATGCCGAGCAACGGCGATGAAATGGTCTACAACCATATCGCCCGACTGACTGCCGCCAGCGGTCAATGGCTGCCGCTGGTCTCCGATTTGAATGACATGCGCAATACCAAGCCGCCGCTGTTGTTCTGGCAAAGCATGGTGATCACCGGCTGGGGCCAGCACTGGCAGCTGTGGCTGTTGCGTTTGCCCAGCCTGATGTACCTGATCCTAGTGTGCGCCGGCATGAGCCTGTTGCTGCACCGCTGGCTGAGCGAATGGCGAAGCGCGGCCTGGGCGGTGTTGTTGATGTTGTTGTCATGGGGCACGTTCCGTTACGGGCGGCCCTACTTGACCACGGCACCTGAAATGTTCTGGTACAGCCTGGGGCCCGGGCTTGTCTTGTGGCGTGCCGCAGATGCCGGCCGGCGCGACATACGCAATACACCCGCCGAATGGGCCTGCTGGACTTTACTGGGTCTGCTCACCGGCATCGGCCTGGCCTACAAATCCTTTGTCCTGGTGTTGCCGGTGGCGGCCGGTGTTTGCCTGCTGCGTCTGTTGATCGAACCTCGCCGCTCATGGCGGGCCGTGGCCGTGTGCACAGCGCAAACCGCCTGGATGAGTGCGCTGGCGCTGGGCGTGTTTGCCGTCTGGCTGCTGATCGATCCGCAACCGCAGGAAGTCTGGCGAGAGTTCGTGCAGCGCGAAAACGCCGGCAAGATGAGCGATAGCCAGGGCTACTGGTCGCTGCTCTTCAGCTGGCAGGGTTCCGGCGATTACCTGAGCGCGCCTTTGCAAAACACCGGCTTGCTGTTCCCGTGGCTGGTTGTACTGCCGGGTCTGCTCTGGCGGCAGCGCAACCGTGCCGTGCGGCAGAACGGTGAGCCGTTGAATGCGGCTTTGCTGGTATGGATCGCCGTGTGGTGTGTGGTTTTCATATTGCCCAGCCAACGCTCCAGCCGGTATCTGTTGCCGCTGATGCCTGCGCTGGCGATGCTGATGGGCATGCATATGCCGTCGGTTGCCAAAGCCGCGTCGCTGGCTGTCGGTGTGCTGTCGCTGCTGATGTTGTCTGTGCTTGGCTGGCTGGGCTGGCATGCCCGGCCGCTTGGCTTGCTGCCTGATCTGTCTGCCGTGTTGCTGATTTTGTGCCTGGTCCTGGTGTTGATTCTTTGTCACCGCATCTGCCGCCGCGATCAGCCGCACGCTTATTTCGGTCTGCTGTGCGCCATGCTGGCTTTGCTGGGCTTGCACAGTGTGCTGCACGGCATGTCCGGCGAACGGATCGCCTTTCAGGGACAGGCAATGCACAGGCCGTTGTCAGAAACAGTCTGGGTCCCCGAAGGCTTCAACGGTGAATTCGACCGCTTCCAGTTTTTACTGCCGGGCAATAACCGTTTTGTTCCCGACCAGGCCAGGGTGAATGCGTTCAGCGAAGCAAGCGCCAGCGCACCGGGCGCCTGGTTCATTGTCGCGCGCACACCCAGCGCAGCTCAACTGGCTTGCGAAACACAGCAGCGCTGTGAGCGCATCGCGATGCGCTGGGACATTGAGCAACGCTTGAAACCCGGTCAGGTGAATGCGGGCAATATCGCCAGACCCGGCGAGTGGTTATGGCGTCAGGAATGGCTGCTGCGCATGCGCTGAAACCACCACAGACGTAGCAATTTTGCATGGGCAAACAGCCACAGCCAGGGATCCAGCCAGGCATCCCAAGCATTGCCGCTGGGAGCGCGGGTAAAAACAAACAGGCCGGTGGCCAGCAGCCAGCAACCGGCTGCCTGCACCTGCCATTCTTCTGCGTCCAGCCAGTAAGCCAGCAGCAGCCACAGCATGGCTGTCGACCAGGCGAACCAGACAATGCCCAATGAAAAACCTGAGGGGTAAAGATCGGCAGGCAGCTGACCGAAAGCATCCAGTAACAGCAGCCAGCCTGTCAGTGTGATGATCAACCACAGCCATGCCCCGGCCTCTGCCGGGCGGGTGGCGTAGAACAGCCTGTGCGGCGTGCTTCGCATATCGCGCCAGGCGGCAAGCAGACACAGACACAGCGTCAGCAGACCGGGAGATTGAAAAGCCAGGCCCAGGGCTGATAAGAGGCCGCCCCAGCACAGCATCAACAATCCCCAAAACAGACTGCACACCAGCCAGCGCCAGCGCCTGTCCTGTACCGGCACAAAAGCCACGCTGTACCAGCTCAGCAGCGCCAGCCAGCCGAACGTGTGAAATAGCTGTTGAACCGGCAATGCAGGCAGCAGCGAAGTGGCTGACAACCAAGGCAACCAGGTGTTCACGGGTGTCCTTGTGCCGTTGAATGCAGCCGCCAGCGCTGCCAGGCTATGCCTTGGCGTAAAGCGGTGTAGCTCAGCCACAGGCGGTCGTCGCTCCAGCTCATGGCCGGGTAGGAATATTCGCTGCTTTCGCTGCCGTTTTCCAGCACCTGCGGATCGGACCAGTTCAGTGCGTCGCTGCTGGTGTGCATCAGCAAGCGACTGCGGCCGCCTTCGGCCGGGTTGCGCAACATCACAAAGCGGCCGTCGGGAAGCCGCATG
>SHXP01000175.1 GCA_009693225.1 Limnohabitans sp.
CATGCGTTACGTGGCCTTGTACAACCATCAATTACCCCAGTCGGCGCTCAAGAGTAAAACCCCGATGAGGGCCATGAAAGACTGGTACGCTTCGCACCCTCATTTGTTTACGAAGCGTCCGTACGATCATCCGGGATGCGACACCTATGCGCGTGCCAACCGGCTCAACCGCACCATGATCGACAGCCCGAACGCCAGACTGGGCATCATCGCCAGCGGCAAGTCCTACCTGGATGTGCTGGAGGCGCTGGAAGAGCTTGGCATCGACAAACAAGGCGCCGCAGACATAGGCATACGTGTCTACAAAGTCGCCATGCCCTGGCCGCTAGAGCCCGATGGCATACGCGAATTTGCGCAAGTGCTGGATGAGATTCTGGTGGTCGAGGAGAAGCGCCAGATCGTCGAATACCAGTTGAAGGAGCAACTCTACAACTGGCGTGAAGACGTGCGCCCGCGTGTCATCGGCAAGTTTGACGAGAAAGGTGAGTGGGTGAACCAGCGCGGCGACTGGCTGCTCAGCGCCAAGGCCGATTTCTCTGTCGCACAGATTGCCGGGGTGATTGCGCACCGTTTTGCACGCTTTCACACCAGCGCCATGATCAGCGAGCGCCTGGCGTTTTTGCAAGCCAAATCGCTGATGTTGAGCCGGGCGGTGGCGACACCTGCGCGCCCGGCGTATTACTGCTCGGGCTGTCCGCACAATACCTCGACCCGGGTGCCCGGCGGCAGTCTGGCGCTTGCGGGCATAGGCTGCCATGTGATGGCCACTGCCATTTTTTCCGAGTCCAACAAACTGACCACGCACATGGGTGGCGAGGGCGCACCGTGGATCGGCCAGTCGGCTTTTTCCGATTTGCCGCATGTGTTTCAAAACCTGGGCGACGGCACGTATTTTCATTCGGGCTCGATGGCCATACGCGCGGCCATCGCCGCCAAGGTCAACATCACCTACAAGATTTTGTACAACGACGCGGTTGCCATGACGGGCGGACAGGCCGTGGACGGCACCTTGTCGGTGCCGTTGATTGCGTAGCAGATGGTGGCCGAAGGCGTGCAGCGCATAGCGCTGGTGACCGAGGACTTGAGCCGCTACGCAGAAAGAAGCGGCTTGCCCCTGGCGGTGACTTTGCATGACCGCAGTCAAATGGATCAGGTGCCGCGCGAATTGCGCGAGGTCAAAGGTGTATCTGTACTGATTTACGACCAGGTGTGTGCCGCCGAAAAACGGCGTCGTCGCAAACACGGTGAACTCGCGCAAGCCGCCCGACGGGTGGTGATCAACCCGGCGGTTTGCGAAGGCTGCGGCGACTGCGGCGTGCAATCGAATTGCACCTCCATCGCACCGCTGGAGACACGACTCGGTCGCAAGCGCGTGATTGATCAATCTTCCTGCAACACCGACTATTCCTGTGTCAAAGGTTTTTGCCCGAGTTTTGTGACGATCACCGGCGCGACCCCCAAGCAGGCGAAAGACAGCCTTAAGCAGGAACCCGACTGGCCTGAACTGGCTGAACCTGAACCCGCAATCTGCGACAAACCCTACAACATATTGATCAACGGCATAGGCGGTACCGGCGTCATCACCATCGGTGCGCTGCTTGGCATGGCCGCGCATCTGGAGGGCAAGCAGGTCTCGGTGCTGGACATGACCGGCATGTCGCAAAAAAACGGTGCGGTCAGTTCGCATGTGCGCATATCTTCAGCAAGCCAAGCCACTCATGCGCAACGCATTGCTTCCGGCGAGGCCGATCTGGTGCTGGGCTGCGACATGCTGACTTCGGCCTCGCACGATGCCTTGGCCAAAATGCGGGTCGGGCGAACACATGCTGTGATCAATCTGCACCAGCAAGCCACCGGACAATTCACACGCCAGCCCGACTGGCAATTTCCGGCAGACGATATTCAGACTTTGCTCAAGCAAGCTGTGGCAGAAAACACCGACTATGTGGACGCCACCCGTCTGGCCACGGCCTTGTGCGGGGACGCCATGGCCAGCAATCTTTTCATGCTCGGTTTTGCCTGGCAAAAAGCTTTGTTGCCCGTGTCGGCGCAAGCGCTGTTGCGCGCGATCGAACTCAACGGGGTGGCGGTCGACGCCAACTGCAAGGCCTTCATGTGGGGGCGGCGCACCGCGGTTGATCTCAAAAGGGTCGAGGCCTATGTGTCGCCGGCCAGACCTTTGCTTTTCAAGCGCCGCGAGAACCTGGATGAGGCCACCAACTATCGCTCTGCTTTCCTGACTGCATACCAGAACGCAGCTTATGCAGCGCAATACACCCGCCTGGTTCAGCAAGTGCGCGAAGCCGAGGCGCGTCTGGGTAAGGGGGGGGAAGCCTGACCCGTGCTGTTTCAAGTGCCTTGTTCCATTTGATGGCTTACAAAGACGAGTACGAAGTGGCCAGGCTCTATACAGACGGCGAATTTCTGGCGCAACTCAGGCAGCAGTTTGACGGCCGCTTAGGTCTGCGCTTGAATTTAGCGCCGCCGCTGTTTGCCGGAAAAGACGCTAGGGGCGTGCCGCTCAAGTCTGAATACAGCGCCTGGGTCTTAGGTGCCATGTCCTTGCTGGCGAAATTAAAATTTTTACGCGGTACACGGTTTGATCCTTTCGGGTGGACTGCCGAGCGGAAAATGGAACGTCAACTGGTGGCTGAGTACCGCGAGCTGACGCTCAGAGCGTTGCAGACATTGAATGCAGAAGATCAAGCAAGACTGGTTGATATGCTTTCACTGCCGTTACAGATTCGCGGCTTCGGGCATGTCAAGCAGGCAGCGGTTGACAACTACCGCAGCCGGCTCGCACACATGATGCAGGACAAGGACACACAACAGTCGTTGCCCTTGGCTGCCTAAGCTTTTTAACGGCGGTGCATGCGTTCGCGCACCTGAGCGGCTGTCGCCAATTGACCGCCGGCGGATTCAATGCGCCGGCGCGCCTGGCGCAGCAAATACAGGTTGTCGTGTGTGCAACCCATGGGCGAGTCTTCCAGACCGACGCGTACATGGCCGCCAAGACTGACGGCTTCTTCGATCAGGTCGCCCAGTTCGACCCCGAGGCCGGCCACCATCCAGGGCGAGCCCGGGTGTTCCTGTTCCAGCAGTTTCAGGTAGGCATTCAGCGCCCATGAGCTGGGTGGAAAGCCGAAGGCAATGGTTTGTGAAAACATCAACCGGTAAACCGGGTTTGGCGCGCCTTTGTACAAACGGTGCAAAGCCGCACCCATGCGCATAAAACCCGGTTCGTAAATGGCATAGGAGGGATTGATGCTGTACTGTTGTGCCAGTTGCAGACCGTAGCGGATGTGCGATTCAGGATTGCTGTAGACAAAGCCTTCCTTACCGCCGGACATGTCTTCGTATTGGCTGATGTTGGTAGAGCCCGGATCGACCACCGACCATTCGATCAGTCCGGCACGCACCAGCTTGTCTACCGCGGCGTAGCGTTCGGCAGGGCTCAGCGGTTTGAGGGCATCGACACTGCCGGCAAAGGGCAGGGTGCCATAGCAGATGACATCGGCTTTGGCGCGTATGCGTTCGATGATGGGGGCGTAAATATCGTAGTCATCGCGCTGGCGCCCGGTGACCGGGTCGTACGCATGAAAGTGAATGATGGCGGCGCCTTCGTCGGCACAGGCCAGAACGGCTTCGACGATTTCGTCAGCATGGACCGGGATTTTCGGCTGGCGCACACGCGACCAGGGCCCGTTGATGGCGACTTCAAGCCAGGTGGTGTTGGTACTCAAACAGAATTCCTCAGGTGGTTTTTGCAAATGCAGTGAACACGGATTATGGGGCAAACCGCTTGCGAAAAATCAATCTAATGGTCTTCTTCCCAGAGATTGTGTTTGATTTCAGCAGGCATCCAAATAGTTTCAAAAACTTTTTGTAACTCCTTCTCGCGAGCCAGTTCCTCAGTGACTGACATGGTTGAATATTTCGCTGCGGTTCTGCTGGAAAAATCACGGCTGACAACGCCAGGTGCAGACATGACTTTTTTTAACTGACTTTGACAAGAAGAGCAGTTAGACGGGCCGGTTTCATTCATACCATGTCTGACTTTGTAAACAACCAGGCAGGGGTCGCATGCATATTCATAAAAAGGCAATTTAATTCTCCAAAAAAAACGGCCGGCAAATAAATTGTCGGCCGTTTGAGTCAACGATGAAACCTTAGGCCAGCGCGGTTTTGACGATCTCAGCTTTGGCTTGCATGGCAGACTTTCTGTCAATATTCCAGATGCGAGCCGCATTTTCACCGAGCACTTTGCGACGGATCTCCGGAGTGATTTTGGGATAGCTGTGGCCTTCCACCAGATGATCCGGTATCTGGAATTTTCTGAAGGCTTCAATTTGCCATTGCGGGTTACCCCATAACAGCGAATCGGTACCCCACAACACATAGTCTTCACCAAGGTCACGCAACAGAGTTCCCAACACGTGCGCACACTCCAGCGGGCGACTGGTGACGGTGGCGGCGAATGTTGTTCCGACTTCGGCAAAAAGGTTCTTGCGCTGTGGTTTGAAACCTTTCAATGCAGCAAGTTCATTGTGGTAAGGCCAGGCTGCGTGGTAGGCGATGAAATTGAGGTCGAGAAAGTCATCGGCGGCAGAATCGAAATCTTCACAATGGGCGTAGCGCGCATAAAACTGGCCGAAAGGTACGCCCTTGTGGCAGCCGATATTTTTGATACCAAGCTTGCGGCATTCTTCCCACATGGGATAGGCCAGTTTCTCGTCGTCGAACCACCAGCCTTTTTTCTCGGTCGCGTCGAAAGTGTAAAGCTTCAGACCTGAGACTTTGTAGTCTTCGGCGTACATGCGCAACCGGTCCAAGGTGACATCCAATCCCTAGTTAGGCGTCAGGCCGCCCGCTAGCATAAGCGTGTTCTTGGGCCAACGCTTTTTGACCTGCGCCTGGTACTCGATAGGTGTCGCATCCCGGATGATTGCATTGACTCAAAACGGTATCCGCTCTTCATGGCCAGAGAGGTCATGCGGCAGTTGATAGACAATCTTTGCGTCACCACAGCAGTCCACCCGGGAGCCTTGTCATGATGATCGCCCTGCATAAAAA
>SHXP01000176.1 GCA_009693225.1 Limnohabitans sp.
GAGTACGCCAGATAGCCGTTTCCGGCCTGTCCACGGGTATCGAATTGCTTGAAAACGGTAAACAACACAAGCGCGATTACCAGCCAGACAGCCAATTTAGAAAACCAAGGGTTGTTCAAAGCGAACTCCAGTCAGAGAGATACAGGCGATATGCCAGTAAGGAAGTTGCGTTCATTTTAGGCTTTTCAAGGTGTCACCACAGATTCTGTCCTTAAGTACCATTCGCAAAGTGCGGAAATGGCACACATGCACGCAAAATGATAATATTTGATTTATTAAATGGCAATATTTAAAAATTTTTTAAATAAAAGAACCAATATATGGGGAATGAAATAAGTACTAATCGTTTATTTCAAGCCGATGCCGACCAGGAAATTTTCTGCCGATTTGTCACGGCTGGCCTTGGGCTTGAATGGCTTGACCACCTTAAAAGTCTCCTTGAACAGTTTGACCAACTGACTGTAACCGCTGCCGTGAAATACCTTCACCACCAAGGCCCCGTCTTTTTTCATATGCACCTGACAGAACTCAACCGCGAGTTCAACCAGGTGCGCCATGCGGGCGGCATCGGCAGACTCCACCCCTGAAAGATTGGGCGCCATGTCTGAGACCACCGCATCGACAATCCGGCCGTCCAGGTAATGGCTCAGCTGCTCCAGCACCTCGGGTTCTCTGAAGTCACCTTGCAGAAAATGCACGCCCTCAATCGGCTCCATCGGCAACAGGTCAAGTGCGATCAAGGTTGCGTCCAGTTTGCCGGCGGCAGCCCCGTCAGGCGCCATGCAACGCCTGAGGTACTGGCTCCAGGCACCGGGCGCACTGCCCAGATCGACCACCGCCATGCCCGGCTTGAACAGGCCCAGGGTTTCGTCGATTTCCTTGAGTTTGTAGGCGGCCCGCGCTCTGTAGCCGTCTTTCTTCGCCATCTTCACGAAGGGGTCGTTGACATGGTCGTTCAACCATGACTTGTTCACTTTTTTGCTCTGCGTTTTGACTTTCAATTCAACACCCTCTGTGTAGGAAGATAATACCTGTATGCTTGCTATCCAACTGACCCCTGCTGAACGCAAAGTTCACAGCGCTGCAGCGCACCATCTCGACCCCGTCGTCATGATCGGTAACGACGGCCTGAGTGCCGCCGTCACCAAAGAAACCGAGTTGGCGCTCAATGCCCACGGCTTGATCAAAATCCGGGTCCTGGGCGATGACCGCGCCCAAAGAGAGCTGATGTTTCAAACGCTGGCCGATCAACTCAACGCCGCGCCGATTCAACACATCGGCAAATTGCTGGTGCTATGGCGGCCTCAGCCTGAAAAAGAAAAAAAACCGGACCAGGACAAAATGCCCGGACCGCGTGAGTTCAAAGTCCTGAAATACAGCAGTCGCGGCGGTCAACGGCCTGAAATGAAGCGGGTGACGATTCTGGGCAACCAGCGCCTAGCGGCGGGCGGCCAGGTCAAACGGGCCAAACCCAAACAAAAATCGGCCAAGAAGAAAAATCAGATATAGGAAACCTTGATGATTTCGTACTGTTTGACGCCACCCGGCGCTTGAACACTGGCGACATCGCCCTCTTCCTTGCCGATCAAGGCTCTGGCAATCGGGCTGCTGATATTGATCAGCCCGAGTTTCAAATCGGCCTCATCCTCGCCCACGATCTGGTACTTGACCCGCTCGCCGGAAGCTTCGTCCTCGAGTTCAACGGTCGCGCCGAATACCACCCTGCCGCCGGCATCCAGTGACGCCGGATCGATGATCTGCGACATCGACAGTTTGCTTTCGATTTCCTGGATGCGGCCTTCAATGAAACCCTGACGGTCTTTGGCGGCATCGTATTCGGCGTTTTCGCTCAAATCGCCTTGGGCACGCGCTTCGGCGATGGCGTTGATCACCCAGGGCCGGTCCACCGTTTTCAAGGTGTGCAGTTCCTGTTTGAGCTTTTCAGCGCCGACTTTGGTGATGGGAATGGTAGCCATGGCAGGTGTGATCAGGTTGGAAATCAGGCTAGCAATTGAAGATGCAAATCGTGCAATGAATAAACATCCAGATTGTCCAGGTATTTCATGCCCTCGACGGCGGCTTCCGCCCCGGCAATGGTGGTGAACGTGGTCACACGCGCCAGCAGCGATGAGATACGGATCTGACGCGAATCGGCAATCGCGTTACGCCGTTCTTCCACGGTGTTGATGACCAGCGCGATTTCATTGTTCTTGATCATATCGACCACATGCGGGCGGCCCTCGGTGACCTTGTTGACCGCCACCACTTCAATACCGGCCGCATGGATGGCGGCGGCAGTTCCCTTGGTGGCCACCAACTCAAACCCGTAAGCAGCCAATCGACGCGCCACTTCAACCGCGCGCGCCTTGTCGGCATTTTTAACAGTGAGAAATACCTTGCGCACTGCATCAGTCGGACGCGGCAGTTTGGTGCCTGCGCCCAACTGGCTTTTGACAAAAGCCTCACCGAATGTCAGTCCGACACCCATGACCTCGCCGGTGGATTTCATCTCCGGGCCGAGTATGGTGTCGACGCCGGGGAACTTGACGAAGGGGAACACCGCTTCCTTGACACTGAAGTAAGGCGGGTGCACCTCACGGGTGATGCCCTGGGAAGCCAGGCTTTGTCCGACCATGCAACGCGCGGCCACTTTGGCCAGCTGAATGCCGGTGGCTTTGCTGACAAAAGGCACGGTGCGGCTGGCGCGCGGATTGACCTCCAGCACATAAATCACATCCTGTCCGTCGAGCTTCTGGATGGCGAACTGCACATTCATCAGACCGACCACTTTGAGACCATGCGCCATCTCGGTGGTCTGACGTTTCAATTCGGCAATCGTCGCAGGGGACAAGGAATACGGCGGCAGCGAGCAGGCCGAGTCGCCGCTGTGCACGCCGGCTTGCTCGATATGCTCCATGACGCCGCCGATGAATACCTGCTTGCCATCGCAAATGGCGTCGACATCGCACTCTAAGGCATCGTTCAAAAAACGGTCCAGCAAAACAGGCGACTCGTGACTGACCTTGACCGCTTCACGCATGTAGCGCTCAAGGTCACGCTGTTCGTGAACGATTTCCATCGCACGGCCACCGAGCACATAACTGGGCCGCACCACCAGCGGATAACCGAGTTCTTTGGCCTTCTCCAGTGCCTCCTCCTCGGTTCTGGCGGTTGCATTAAGGGGTTGACGCAAACCGAGCTTATGAAGCAATTGCTGGAAACGCTCGCGGTCTTCGGCCGCGTCGATCATGTTAGGGCTGGTGCCGATGATGGGCACACCTTCGGCTTCGAGTTCGAGGGCGAGTTTCAGCGGAGTTTGACCGCCGTATTGAACAATCACACCCGTGGGCTGTTCCTTGTCGACGATTTCCAGCACGTCTTCAAGTGTCAGGGGTTCAAAATACAAGCGGTCGCTGGTGTCGTAATCGGTGGACACAGTTTCCGGATTGCAATTGACCATGATAGTTTCATAGCCGTCTTCACGCATGGCCAGTGCCGCATGCACGCAGCAGTAATCAAATTCAATGCCCTGGCCGATGCGGTTGGGCCCGCCGCCGAGCACCATGATTTTTTTGCGTCCGGTAGGTGCCGCCTCGCATTCCTGCTCGTAGGTGGAATACATGTAAGCGGTGTTGGTGGCGAATTCAGCAGCACAGGTATCCACCCGCTTGAACACAGGCCGCACACCCAATGCCTTGCGGGCTTGACGAACGGCTTTTTCAGTGGTTTTGAGCTGTCTGGCCAGACGGCGGTCGGAAAAACCTTTTTGCTTCAACAAACGCAGTTCGCCTGCTGTGATGTCAGCCAGCTGATGCGTTTCAAGTTCAAGTTCAATTTTGACAATGTCCTCGATCTGCACCAGGAACCAGGGGTCGATGCGGGTGAGTGCATGCACTTCATCCACGCTCATGCCCATGGCGAATGCGTCACCGACATACCAGATGCGCTCGGGGCCGGGTGCGCCGAGTTCTTTTTCCAGCACCTCGCGGTCCTGGGTTTTTTCATTCATGCCGTCGACACCCACCTCGAGTCCGCGCAAAGCCTTCTGGAAAGACTCCTGGAAGGTGCGTCCTATGGCCATGACCTCGCCCACAGATTTCATCTGCGTGGTCAGACGGCTGTCGGCGGTCGGGAATTTTTCAAAGGCAAAGCGCGGGATTTTCGTGACCACGTAATCAATGCTGGGTTCGAAACTCGCCGGTGTTGCACCGCCTGTGATGTCGTTGCGCAATTCGTCCAGCGTGAACCCCACCGCCAGTTTGGCCGCCACTTTGGCAATCGGAAAACCGGTGGCTTTGGAGGCCAGCGCGGAGGAGCGCGACACACGGGGATTCATTTCAATAACGACCATGCGGCCATCGGCCGGATTGATGGAGAACTGTACGTTAGAGCCGCCTGTGTCCACGCCGATTTCACGCAACACCGCCAGGCTGGCGTTGCGCATGATCTGGTATTCCTTGTCGGTCAAGGTCTGAGCAGGCGCGACAGTGATGGAGTCGCCGGTATGCACGCCCATGGGGTCCAGGTTTTCGATAGAACACACGATGATGCAGTTGTCCGCCTTGTCTCGCACGACTTCCATTTCATACTCTTTCCACCCCAGCAAGGACTCTTCAATCAGCAATTCGCTGGTGGGGGACGCTTCCAGGCCGCGCTTGCAAATGACTTCAAATTCTTCCGGGTTATAGGCAATACCGCCGCCGGTGCCGCCGAGCGTGAAGCTAGGACGGATGACGACCGGAAAGCCGACGGTTTTTTGCACTGCCCAGGCATCATCTAGGCTGTGGGCAATGCCTGAGCGCGCCGAAACCAGACCAATTTTGGTCATGGCGTCCTTGAACTTCAAACGGTCTTCGGCTTTGTCAATCGCTTCAGGTGTGGCACCGATCAATTCCACCGGTTTGCCGGTGTTGGCGCCCAGGTATTTGTCGAGCACACCGTGCCGCCATAAATCCAGGGCGCAATTGAGTGCGGTCTGACCGCCCATGGTCGGCAAAATCGCATCAGGCTTTTCTTTGGCAATGATTTTTTCGACCGTCTTCCAGGTGATGGGCTCTATGTAGGTGACGTC
>SHXP01000177.1 GCA_009693225.1 Limnohabitans sp.
GCTGTGAATCTGATATCTTTCAATCTGGCTGAGGTGCTTGTAATTCATCGGGCAACTTCGACTTGCAGGTCAGGAAGCCTTGGATGCTAAACATCCTCAGCCTACTTAATGCGGTTAATCAACGTTGCACTTCGTACTTGAATCCGCCTATCATGTTCACGCCATGCCGGGACGGTCGCCATGTCGTCATCCGTTCGCAGATTTACTCCGACCGCATATCTGCGGTCAGTTGTCCAGCAAATATATACCGGACTAAATAGAAGACAGAAAAAAAATCAAATCGCCCCTTTGCTTTTGGGTGTAAGCAATGAACTTATCTCTCGCTTCCTTGGCCTCGCCGCCATGCCACATAATCGCCTCGAGCAGATTACGCGCCCGCCCGTCATGCAAAAACGAATTGCTGGCATTCACCTGCATGGACAAACCCACACCCCACAAAGGCGGTGTTCGCCAGTCTGAACCGCTGGCCTTGAAATCCGGCCGTCCATCGGCCAGCTCCGGCCCCATGTCGTGCAACAGCAAATCGGTATAAGACCGGATCAGCTTGTTGGACAACTTAGGCACCGCCGCGTACTTGCCGGTGCGCATTTCAGGCACATGACAGCCGGCACAGCCCGCTGTCTCAAACAATTTCTCACCGGTTTTGAACTCAGGTTTGTCGCGGTTGCGCTGCGCCGGCACATCCAGTGTCTGCGACCAGAAGGTGATCGGCTCCCACAACTCAGGACGCAACTCCGGTGCTTTGCCCGTGATCGCGGCAAGACATTCTTTTTGCACCGGCGTGCAGTTTTGTTTCGGGTAAATGGCAGAGGTAATACCTATATCACCCAGAAACGCTGACGCGATTTGCTGCTTGATGCTGGGCTGATTGGCCTTCCAGCCGAAGCGGCCGAGCGATGTTTTATTGTTGATGTCGTCGCGCACATAGTTCGGGCGACCGTTCAAGCCCATGGCTTTTTGTTTCTCGACTTGCTTCAAGATGTCTTTTTCGCTCACCGCCTCCAGGTAACCCATGCCCAGCAAGGCCTGGGTGTTGCGCAGCGAGGTCAAGATGCTGTCAGCCAGCGGACCGAAATTCAAGTTCTCTATGCGCACACTGGGTTTGCGTAATTCGATGGTGCTGCCGTCGGGAAACGTGAAGTCGCTGGTGACCCAGTCAATGAAGACTTCGCCCTCGCCTGCACGCGCGTCGGGGTCGGTACGGGTGACCATGTCAAAAGATTGAATGTCATTGCCGTAATTCGGGTCGGGCTTGGGCCCGCCGTGCGGGGTTTCGCCGGAAATGGACAAGCGCAGCAATTGCTGGAACACGCGCAGGCCGCTGGCATCCAAAGCTCTGCCGCGCCCGGCGTTCAAATGGCAACCCGCGCAATTGGTGGCCATGAACAAAGGACCCAGTCCCCATTCACCGCCGGCAGGGCCGGATTGTGACAAGTCCCAGACCAAGGGGATCACGGGGTTGTTGACTGCAATCCAGAAGTTGGTGAACACACGTTCACCTTCGCGGAATTTCTGCATCTCTTTGGCAGTCAGCCCGGGCACCGGTTGCTTGTAAACCTCTTGCGGGACCACGCTCTTGCTTTTGGGCAGATCGGGCGAGGCAGCCGACACAGGCAACACCGCCATCGTCAATGACAGCAGGCTTAACAACAACTTTTTCACGGCTTTCCTCCCGGCACCCGATATGGTCTTACAGAAGTGTCCATGATAAGTCAGGACCACGGCCTAAGGATTTGAGCTGTATCAAATCCCTGTGTTTAAATTCCCCGGTCGTTTTTGTCCTTTTGCCTATGAATACAAATCAACCGCCCTTGCCGTTTGCCCCGGTGCGCGGCCACGGCCGTTTTGACTACAGCCCCATTCACCAAAGGCCGGACTACAGCTGGCCCAACGGTACGCGGTTGGCGGTGTACCTGGGCTTTAACCTGGAGCATTTTGCCTTCGGTGAAGGTCTGGGCGCGGGCATAGGTCCGGTGTCGCCGCCACCCGATGTGCTGAATCACGCCTGGCGCGAGTACGGCAACCGGGTCGGTGCCTGGCGTTGCCTTGACATGTTTGATGCGCTGTGCCTGCCGGCGGCCACCATCTTGAACACCGCGCTGTACGACCATTGCCCGGCGTTGTTGCAAGCCTGTGTGGCGCGCGGCGATGAAATGGTGGCGCATGGACACACGAACTCGGTGCGCCAGTCGGTGTACAGCGAGGCCGATGAACGACTGCTGCTCGCGGGTTGCCGCGACATCATTGAAAAGCACAGCGGGCAGTTGCCGCGCGGCTGGTTGTCGCCGTGGATTTCAGACACAGCAGTGACACCGGATCTGCTGAGCGAGACCGGCTACAGCTACAACCTGAACTGGTGCCACGACGACCAGCCGCAACAAATGCGCACGCGTGACGGACAGTCGATATGGAGTCTGCCCTACCTGCAGGAACTCAATGACATACCGATGATCATGCACAGGCAAATGGACGCGCGTGACTTTGCCGACATGTTGATAGACAACACCGACGAAATGCTGTTGCAGTCGGTTCAACAAGCTTTGGTGATGGGTATCGCGCTGCACCCTTACATCGTCGGCCAGCCGTAACGGCTGAAACATTTGCGCCGCGCGCTGCAACACATTGCCAGGCTCAGAGACGAAGATCGCGTGTGGGTGTGCAAGCCGGGGCAGATCATCGACCATGTGATCGCATTAAATCTATGAGCAACGCGCATTCAACGCGCGGCATGGTGAGCAGCCCGAACGCGGCAGCCAGCGAATGCGGCGGCGCTGTTTTGCGCCAAGGCGGCACCGCCGTCGAAGCAGCGATTGCCACCTGCGCGGCGTTGTACGTCACCTACCCGCATTTTTGCGGACCGGGTGGTGATGTGTTGATGTTGATCTCCGATGCCGCAGGCAAGGTGCAAGCTGTGTCTGGCATTGGACAGGCGGTCAAGGATATTTCCGGTTATGAACAAGGCATTGCAGTGCGAGGGCCGCGCTGTGCTCTCACCAGCGCAGGCGCGGTGGCGGCACTGGACAGCGCCTGGCAAATCAGCCGCGACACCATGGGCGGTCAGCGCAGTTGGGCGTCGTTGTGGGAAGCGGCCATCACCATGGCGAATGAGGGCTACGCGGTCAGCGCGTCAGAGCGTTTCTGGCTTGATTTCTGTCGCTATGAAAAAGATCCATTGAGTGATGTGTTCAGTCGTTTTTGCGCTGACGGTGCGCTGCCTGACGTCGGCGCATTGCGCAGACGACCCGATCCGGCGCGCAGCCTGCAAGCCATCGCCACGCGCGGGGCGAGAGATTTTTATGAGGGGGAGTTGGCGGCTGAGATGGTCAGAGGTTTGACCGCAGCCGGGTCGCCTTTCCGTGCCGAAGATCTGGCGGCGACGGTGGCGCGCGTTGAGGCGCCGTTATTGTATGACTTACCGCGATGGCGTGCTGGTGTCACAGCCGCCGCCCTCGCAAGGCATGAGCACATTGCAAAACATGGGGCTGCTGGCGCAGTTTGATTTGCAACAAGTGGCGCATGGCAGTGCAGACCATTACCACTTGATGGTCATAACCCGTTCAACGCAGTCATGAAATAACCATTTAGCCCGCTGGTGATGGAGGATTTACAACGACAATGGATACATGATTTATGTTGAGGAGAGATATTAACTAGACTACCGGTCACTAAATAATTGAAACGGCCTCTCGCTTCAGGGGCTTAATTTTAGGCAGTCTCAATTTTTTGGCTTGACGTAAATCCCACTGTAGCTGCATGCCCAACCATAGATCAGGCGAGGTTCCAAGCCAGAAGGCAAGCCTTAAGGCCATTGTTGCAGTGAGGCCCGATTTTGCATTGAGCACCTTAGATAAAGTTGTACGGGAAATATGTAATTGCTCAGCGGCCTGCTCTATTCGCATTCCCTTTGGCAGCCACTCTCTGAGCACCTCACCTGGATGAGCTGGATTGTGCATATTCATCATCTGCTCCTAGTGATAATCCTGATAATCTACCAACTCGGCATCACCCTCGTCAAATCTAAAGGTGATTCGCCAATTCCCATTCACGCTGACTGACCAATGCTCTTTCAAATTTCCGCTCAATAAATGTAAATTCCAACTGGGTGCATTCATATCTCGTTCATCTTTAGCCACATATAAAGCGGTCAACAATATTTGCAGCTTCTTAGCATGGTGCGGCAAAACTCCTGATTTACTGCCACTTTCAAAAAAATCTTTAAGGCCCTTATGTTTGAAAGACTTTATCATTGTTTTATTGTAGCGTGTTAATTAACTGTTTGCAAAATTTTGTCAAAGGCTACGCACCCGTCCAAGACATATGCCTTAAATCAGCACCGTCCTCCAGCCCACCAGTATCAATACCACTGCCAGCAGCAGTTACACTAGGCGCGCAGGAAATCGCTGTGTCAGCAGACTGCCGACGATCACAGCCGGGATGGAACCGTACAACAGCAGTTGCAGCAGGTGAAAGTCCGGCACGCCCATCAAGGTGTAACCGATGGCAGTGACCAGCGTCAAGGGCATGGCGTGGGCGATGTCGGTGGGTCTTGTCGTTCGAACCATCGTCTGAAACCACTACTTCCCAGTTTCCATGCGTTTGGGAGGCAATTGAATCTAAGGATGGTCTGAAAAACTCAGTTTAAAAAAGATCTCGAGCAGCAAATCTTCACCATGTGAAATTTGCCATGATCCGATCGCAAAATCCCTCTCTTTTGCGGCATTTTCAAGCGATTTCTCCCCTCACTGAGGGCTTTTGCCCTGTTTAGTGCGCACTCACCCATTGGCGACCAGGATTCGTTTCCTCACCATCCACAAATTGCTCAGTGCAAACAGCGTGATGAGTTGCGCTGTGTTCTTAGCCAAGCCACGGTAGCGAGTCTTGCGGTATCCAAATTGACACTTGATCACCCGACGCATATATACAAGCGGATTCAAGTTCGAAGCGCAACGCGCTTGAGTGATTGATGAAACACCTCTGCGGGTGTTTTGAATCCCAATCTTTTTCTTGGTCTGTTATTCAATCTGTCTTGAATCATTCTAATTTCCTCATCACTGACCGTAGAC
>SHXP01000178.1 GCA_009693225.1 Limnohabitans sp.
TTGGCGCAATTGGCTGTTGCACCGCGCAAAATCGAAGGTGCATCCGCTGCACCCGGGCATGAGTGGCACAATCACCCTCTGATCAGGGTCACGCTTTTGAACATGCCACTGGAAATCGTCAGCGCCACCGACATCCGTTTAGGCTTAGAACAGGGCTTATTGCCCGGTCAGGCTTTGAAGCCTTCAGTGTTTCAATATATTCAACATCATCACCTTTATATGGACCGCCATGACCGAAGTCTTTGAAAAAAAAGACGTACAAAAACTGCAGCGCATCGTTGTCGACAGTCTCGAGGACGTCAAAGCACAGGACATAGCAGTCTTCAACACCGAGCACCTGTCCCCGCTGTTTGAGCGTGTCATCATCGCCAGCGGCACCTCCAACCGTCAGACCAAGGCGCTGGCCGCCAATGTGCGCGACGATGTGCGTGACGGCGGTTTCGGCAAACCGCGCATTGAAGGCAAAGAAAACGGCGAATGGATCATTGTCGACTGCGGTTCGGTGGTGGTCCACATCATGCAGCCTACGATTCGCCAGTACTACCACCTGGAAGAAATCTGGGGCGACAAACCGGTGCGCATCAAACTCGGCGCGCCGCAGCCTAAGCCTGTGACCAAAGCCGTCGAAGTTGTTGAGCCGGCAGCCGCAAAATCCACTCGAAAGCCTGCAGCCAAGACTTCAACCGGCAAAGGCAAATCTGCTGCGACCAAGTCCACCGGCGTTGCCAAACCGCCTGGAACCGCTAAAAAGACAGCGGCTTCAGGCACAAATGCCTCAGCCCGAAAACCCTCGACCAAGGCACCGGTCAAAAAAGTGATTCAGGCCAAGCCTGTTGCGGTCAAAAAACCTGCAGCCAAAAAAACCGCTTCAGGTAAAAGCCCGGCCCGCAAGCCGCGTGCATGAAACTCTGGGTGGTTGCTGTCGGCCAAAGGGTGCCACCCTGGGCCCAGACGGCATGGGACGACTATGCCAAACGATTCCCGCCGGACCTCAAGCTGACGCTCAAAACCGTCAAGACCGAACCCCGCGCGTCCAAAACCCTGGCGCAGATCTGGGCGGCTGAACGCAGTCGCATCGATGCGGCCCTCCCCAAAGACTGCCTACGGGTCTGGCTGGATGAAAAAGGGCAGCAAATCAGCACGGGTGCACTGGCCGGGAAATGGCGTGGCTGGCAGGACATTGCACAGGATGTGGCTTTCATCATCGGCGGGCCTGACGGTTTCGACCCGGTACTGCGTGAAGGCGGACACGAGTTGCTGGCGCTGTCAAACCTGACGCTGCCGCACGCCATGGTCAGGGTGTTGCTGGTCGAGCAGCTTTACCGGGCCTGGTCCATGCTGAGCAATCACCCTTACCATCGCGAGTGATGAACCTGCCTCTGATTTATTTGGCTTCGCAAAGTCCGCGCCGTCAGCAACTGCTAACGCAAATCGGCGTGGTTTTTGAGTTGTTGCTGCCGCGTGACACTCAGGCCGCAGAAGCGCTGGAACACATACTGCCCGGTGAACTGCCGCCGGCATACGTCAGACGGGTGACTTTGCTCAAACTGCAGGCTACCCGCCGGCAGATGCATGAGGAACAACTTACGCCAAGGCCTGTGCTTTGCGCGGACACCACCGTGGCACTGGGTGACCGCATACTGGGCAAGCCGCTTGACGATCAGGACGCAATGCGCATGCTGAGCGAGCTCTCTGGTAAAACCCACCATGTATACACGGCAGTGGCGGTGAATGCCGGCAGTTGCACCCGGTGCATTGTGCAGCGTTCCCGTGTCATCTTCGATACACTCAGTGCCGGCGATATCGCTGCTTATGTGCAATCCGGCGAACCCGCAGGCAAAGCCGGTGCCTATGCCATACAAGGTCGTGCCGCAGCGTTCATCAAGCGCATACACGGAAGCCATTCCGGCATCATGGGTTTGCCGGTGTTCGAAACCAGTCGCTTGCTTGAGCGCATCGCCAAGGACCAGACATGCAACACGATATCCTGATCAACTGGTCTCCTCAGGAAACCCGCGTTGCCCTGGTGCAAAACGGCGCTTTACAGGAGATCCATATCGAGCGTTCGCTGGAACGCGGCCTGGTCGGCAATATTTATTCGGGCCGCGTAGCCCGCGTATTGCCCGGCATGCAATCGGCCTTTATAGACATCGGTATGGAGCGTTCAGCTTTTTTGCACGTGGCAGATGCTTTCACTGGCATACACACCCGGCACGCCGATGCCGACGGGCAGCACGCACCGGTTGTACCGATAGAAAAAAAGGTGTTCGAAGGTCAGTCTCTGATGGTCCAGGTCATCAAGGACCCGATTGGCAGCAAGGGTGCGCGTTTATCCACACAAATCAGCATTGCCGGTCGCCTGCTGGTGTTTTTGCCGCAGGACGATCACATCGGGGTATCGCAAAAAATTCCGCTCGAGGAACGCGAAGCCTTGCGCAGGCGTCTTGTCAGTCTGGCGCATCGCGATGAGGAAAAGGGAGGCTTCATATTACGTACCAATGGCGAGGACGCCAGCGATGCGCAATTGCAGGAGGATATTGCCTATTTGCGAAAAACCTGGGCCAAAGTCAAAACTGCTTCTCAGCAACTGGCTCCCAAATTTCTGTTGCACCAGGACCTCAACTTGCTGCAACGGGTGTTGCGCGACATGGTGGATGAATTCACCCAAACCATACGCATAGATTCGCAGGAGCAGCATCAAATGCTGCATCAATTCGGCATGGAATTCATGCCTCTAACTGTCGGCAAACTGGCCCATTACAAAGGCGAGCAGCCGATATTCGATTTGTTCAATGTCGATGAAGAACTCAAGCAGGCGTTGGGTCGGAAGGTCATGCTCAAGTCCGGGGGCTATTTGATCATTGACCAGACCGAGGCAATGACCACGGTCGACGTTAACACCGGCGGCTTTGTCGGCGCGCGTAATTTTGAAGACACGATTTACAAGACCAACCTGGAGGCGACTGGCGCCATTGCCAGGCAACTGCGTTTGCGCAACCTGGGGGGCGTGATCGTGACTGATTTAATTGATATGCAAAACCAAGAGCACCGCGAGTCTGTGCTGGCCGAGTTCAGCAAACACCTGGCACGCGATAAAGTCAAAACCACACTCAGTCCATTCTCCGCCCTCGGGTTGGTTGAGATGACGCGCAAACGTACACGCGAGTCGCTGGCGCAACTGTTGTGTGAGCCCTGTGTGCAGTGTCAAGGGCGCGGTATTGTCAATACCGCCAGAACCACGGCTTACAACATCCTGCGTGAAATATTGCGCGAGGCCCGCCAGTTCAGTCCGCGCGAATTCCGCGTGCTGGCTGCACCCAGGGTGATTGATTTATTGCAGGAAGAAGAAAGCCTGCATCTGGCCGGTTTGAGTGAATTCATCGGTAAACCGATTTCCTTGCAAGTCGAATTCGGTATCGGTGACGAGCAATTCAATATCGTGCTGTTGTAGCCACTTGCTCAGGCGCTCAAGTCTTTACTTTGCCCGGATTGTCCAAGTCTGAACATATGCGCATAGGCACCGTCAGCCTGCATTAAGGATGAATGCGTGCCGCTTTCAATCACACGCCCGGCGTCCATGAACACTATGTGGTCGGCTTTTTCAATGGTTGACAGGCGGTGGGCGATGACCAGGGTGGTACGGCCTTGCTGGAGTTTTTGCAAAGCATCCTGCACCATGCGCTCAGATTCATTGTCAAGCGCCGAAGTGGCTTCATCCAGAATCAAAACCGGCGCATTTTTGTACATGGCACGGGCGATGGCCAGGCGCTGACGCTGTCCTCCTGACATGGTGGCTGCGTTATGACCGACGAGGGTATCCAGGCCTTGCGGCAGGCTGCTCAGGTAGTCGCCCAGATTGGCGGCCAGCAAACACTGCAATACCTTGTCCCGGTCTGGGTCCTGTCCCAAGGCGACATTGGCTGCCAGTGAGTCGTTCATGACCACCACAGCCTGGCTGACCACGGCAATCTGCCGGCGCAAATCGGTCAATCGCCAATCCCGGATGGAAACACCGTCAAGAAACAAGTCACCCTGCGACCAGTCTACAAACCGGGGCAGCAGATTGGCCAGCGTGGTCTTGCCAGAACCTGAACTGCCGACCAGCGCGACCATTTGACCGGGCTGTATCTCCAGATTGACATTGTCAAGGGCCAGGGGCGAGTCAGGCCGATACCTGACACTGATGTCATGCAATTGAATATGCCCTGAGGCCCTGTCGCATTGAAACTGACCGCCGGTTTCAACCGGTGTGTCGTGGATTAATTCCAAGGCACGTTCCAGGGCCGCCAGACCTCGCGTCAGCGGTCCGGCGACCTCTGACAAATGTTTGATCGGATTGACCAGCATCAACATGCAGGTGACAAAAGCTGCAAAGCCCCCCACACTCATGTGGCTCTCGTGGCTTTGCAGCAAGGCGATGCTGATCACAGCCGACAGCGCCACCGCAGACAGCAATTGGGTCAGTGGCGTGATACCCGCATTGGCAACCGTGGTCTTGAGCGCCAGGCGCACCATTGACTGGCCGCGTTGGCGAAAACGCTCAATTTGCATGGATTGGGCTGCGTGCAAACGGATTTCACGGTGGGCGAGGGTGGTTTCTTCGACGGCATAAGACAAGTGGTCAGTGGCCTGCTGGGTGTTTTGCGTCAATTTGTACAAACGCTTGCTCAGCACCTTCATCAACCACGCCACTGACAGGATAAGCAAGGCCACTATCAGGCTTAATTTCCAATTGAGGTAGAGCAAATAACCGATCAGGGCAATCAGCGTCAAACTGTCCCGCACCACACCGATGGCGGAGCCAACCAGTGTCTGAGCGCCGATTTGAACTTCAAAAACCAGGGTGTTGCCCAGTGCACTGGCGTTTTGTTGCCTGAATAAGCTCAGGCCGGCATCCTGCAAACGGTTAAACATTTGCATACGTAAGTGTAATAAACCGGTTTGCGTGGCCTTGGTGATGGCTACCTGCCCGATGAACATGCCCATGCCGCGTACACCGAACAAACCTATGAGGGCCACAGGAACCAGCCAGACCGGGAATCC
>SHXP01000179.1 GCA_009693225.1 Limnohabitans sp.
CGGCCCTGGTCCATGCGTTCGGCAATTTCATCGTCTTCGACACAGGTCTCCATGTAGGCGGCACGTTGGGCTTCGACAAAAGCACGCTCGAATGCAACGATTTCCTCGGGGTAAAAGAACTCCACGATGTTCATGGTTTTGCCGGGCCCCATGGGATCCAGTGTCGACACGGTCAGCACCTGGGGGTACCACTCGACCATGATGTTCGGGTAATAGGTCAGCCAGATGGCACCGTGTTTAGGCGGTTCACCTTGCGTGTAGTTCAGCAAGGCCTGGTGCCAGCGCTCATACACCGGACTGCCGGCCTTGCCCAGACGGTTGGCCACACCCACGGTCTGCACTGAAAAATGGTGTTCCATCTGCCATTGCAAATTGTTGCAGGTGACAAAGTTGCCCAGCCCCGGGTGAAAGGGGCCGACGTGGTAATCCTCTAGGTACACCTCGATGAAGGTTTTCCAGTTGTAGTTGCACTCGTGTATTTCGACATGGTCCAGCGCATAGCCGGTGAAATCGAGTTGTTTGCGCGGCCCCAGGTGCGCCATGTCGGCAGCGACGTCGCGTCCGTTGGCTTCGAACAGCATGCCGTTCCATTCCAGCAACGGGTAGTTTTGCAGGTTCAGGCACGGGACTTTCAGGAAATGCGGTGCGCCCAGCAATTGGCCGTTGGCGGAATAAGTCCAGCGGTGCAAGGGGCAGACCACGTTGCCTCCCATGGCCCCGGCCGGATCGTTCAGGTTGCCGCGGCCCTTGAGCATGACCGCCTGGCGGTGCCTGCACACGTTGGAGATGAGTTGTATGCCCTGCGGGGTTCGGACCAGCGCCCGGCCTTCGTTTTCCTGAGGCAGTGCGAAATAGTCGCCTATCTCCGGAACCGACAAGGTATGGCCGACATAACGCGGGCCGTGCTTGAATACGGTTTGCATTTCGCGCTGATACAGCACTTCATCAAAATAGCTTGTAACTGGGAGTTGGCCACTGGCCTGCTGCAGTTGAAGACTTAAATCAGACATACGACGTCCTGACCTAAAGACTCCCCACAGGGAGAGAGACAGAAAACTGGCTCACAAGCCAGGCGGGAACTGATTGTAGCCGCGCCGGAACACCCCCCTACAATCTGCTTCACACAGGATGGAAAACACATGACCAAGGCTGCCAAAACCACTGAGTCCCCAGCTCAAGAACAGCAAGAACCCGCCAGCTATGAAGCGGGCTTGCAGGAATTGGAGCAGCTGGTTGCGCGCATGGAGTCCGGCCAGATGCCCTTGGCGGACATGTTGCAGTCCTACCAGCGCGGTGCATTTTTATTAGAGCATTGCCGCTCCCGCTTGCAGGCGGTCGAGGCGCAGATTCAGGTACTGGAAGCCGGCAGTTTGAAAAACTGGTCGGGCAGCGCTGAATGAGCGGCTTTGACATGGACAGCTGGAGCCGCCGGCAATTGCTGTCGGTTGAGCAGGCCCTGGACCGGTGGGTGCCTGCACACGCACCGGCCGGGCTAGGCGAAGCCATGTGCTATGCGGTGCTGGATGGCGGCAAGCGTTTGCGCCCGCTGCTGGTACTCGCCGGCCTGGAGGCCTGTGCACCCGCGTCCCCTGCGGCCTGGATGGTAGACGCCGGCATGCGCGCCGCCTGCGCCATTGAATTGATACACGCTTATTCCCTGGTGCATGACGACATGCCTTGCATGGACAACGATGTGCTCAGGCGTGGTAAACCCACCGTACATGTGAAATACGGCGAGGCCGGTGCCTTATTGGCAGGTGACGCCTTGCAAACACTGGCGTTCGAATTATTGACGCCTGATAACACTGACATCCCGGCCCGTGTCCAGGCGCAGTTGTGCAGTTTGCTGGCGCGCGGGGCCGGCCACGCCGGCATGGCAGGCGGGCAGGCGATCGATCTCAGCAGTGTCGGCGTACAACTCTCGCTGCCTCAGCTCAGGCTGATGCACCGATGCAAAACCGGCGCTTTGCTCGAGACCAGTGTGCAGATGGGCGCAGTGGCCGCACTTGCAGACACCCGGGCAAGCCAGGCCTTGTTGTCCTACGGACAGGCGCTGGGGGTGGCGTTTCAGGTGGTTGACGATATCCTGGATGTCACCGCAGACTCCGCCTTGCTGGGTAAAACAGCAGGCAAGGATGCGGACAACAACAAACCTACCTATGTCTCATTGCTTGGACTCGAGGGTGCCAGAAAAGAAGCGGCAGCCCTGGCCGGGCAGGCGCAGCAGGCGCTGGCCGACAGCGGTCTGGTGCGAACGCTGGCATTGCAGGCATTGGCGGATTGGGTATTAAAGCGGCAGCATTGATTGTTTGCAACGCGCAGCCGCTCCAGGGCTGTGCCACACCACCGGGGGATAAACATGGAATATTTCATATCAGGTTTGGTCTTGTTTCTGGGCTGTCATTCAGTCCGGGTGTTTGCCGGGGACTGGCGCAGCAGGATGCTGGCAAGCATCGGTGAAAAATTGTTCAAGGGCATCTACAGCGTGCTGTCGTTGGCCGGTTTTGTGTTGCTGGTGTACGGTTTCAGCAAAATCCGCTGGGACAGCCCGTTGCTGTGGTCGCCGCCGGTGGCGATGCGCTATGTGGCGGCGTTGTTGATGCTGTTAGCCATGGTGTTGCTGGTGGCCGGGCAGATACCGCACAACGCGTTCAAGGCCAGACTCGGCCACCCCATGGTTTTGTCGGTCAAAGTCTGGGCGCTGGCCCATTTGCTGAGCAATGGCAAACAGGCTGATCTGATTTTGTTCGGCGCATTCCTGCTCTGGTCGGTGCTTAACTTCCGTGCCGCCAGGCAGCGTGACCATCATTCGGCTGAATCAGGCGCTGCACTTGAGGCCACGCCCAATACCTTGCGTGTCGTGATGATTGGCGTGGCCGCCTGGGCGATTTTGTTGTTCGGTGGCCATTCCTGGTTGTTTGAGCTCAGCCCGCTGTGATGATAAATAAATATTTAGTGCTATTTTAAAATACGTGTACGGGTGTATTCCAAACCCTGTTGCCTGAAAAACCGGGGACAGACCTCTTGATTCTCCCATTGACAAAGGCTTGTGTCATATTAAATTGACACTCGTGGATGCCGCTTCGAATTGTCGGTGCGGCGGTTGCCATCCCATAAGGGGGTCCCATGAGCTTGTTAAAACGCATTGAAGCTGCCCTTGAGCAGCAATTTTCATTGGCCTGGACCGCCAGCGCCCCACCCAAGTTGATGGCTGCCATGCGTCACGCGGTGTTTCCCGGGGGCGCGCGTATCCGCCCTCAGCTGTGCATGGCTGTGGCTAAGGCCTGTGGCGAGGATGACCCGGAGTTGACCGACGCGGCCGCTGCAGCCGTCGAACTGCTGCACTGCGCTTCGCTGGTGCATGACGACATGCCTTGTTTTGACGATGCCGGTATGCGGCGCGGTCAGGTCACGGTGCACAAGCAATTCGGCGAACCTCTGGCGCTGCTCACCGGTGACGCGTTGATCATCATGGCCTACCAGGTGCTGGCGCGCAGCGGCCGTCAGCATCCGTTGCGCACCGTGCAGTTGCTCAGCGTCATCAGTAATGGCGTGGGCGCACCCGACGGTATCGTTACCGGCCAGGCCTGAGAATGTGAAACACGCGTCGAACTCAGTCAGTACCAGCGTGCCAAAACCGGCGCATTGTTTGTGGCCTCAACCTGTGCCGGCGCTTTGGCCGCCGGTGTCGATCCGCAGCCCTGGCACAAACTCGGAGCTACCCTGGGTGAGGCCTACCAGGTGGCTGTTGACATACGTGACGTGATGATGCAAGCCGATCAACTGGGCAAACCTGCCGGCCAGGATGCGCATCACGGTCGTCCGAGTGCGGCCGCTGATCTCAGGCTGGTCGGTGCTTTGGATTACTTCAGCCGATTGATGAAAACCGCTGCCGACTCGGTGCCGGTCTGCGAAAGCCGCAATGCTATGCGCAAGCTCGTTTTGATGGAGTCAGAGCGACTGGTGCCGCCGTCGGCCTGCGAAATGATTTCCCGCCAGCAACCGATGCGGTCCGGCCGCGTCAGCGCCTGAGTAAACCATCCATGAAAAGCCTGGACCTGGCCAAATCGCCGGTTGAACACCGCAACAGCCGCCCCGGCTGGCGCCGGCGGATCGATCAACGGCTGGACCAGTGGATGACATCGCCTTGGTTTTACCGCTGGGCCATCTCCAACCCGCTGACACGCTGGATCACGCGCAGACGCGCCGCTCAGTTGTTTGATGTGATGGCCGGTTTTGTGCATAGCTGTCGCATACAGGTGCACACCAGCAGGCCATACAGGCCGCCTACAAAAACGATTTTTTCTGAGTCCATGTTTGTGCGCATGCGGATATTGCGCCGTGCCGGTCAATGGACCGGTGTCATGGCACTGGCACCGACACCGGCACAGGGAGCTTCTCATGGCTTAGCAGAAAGTTGTCGTCATCGGTGCCGGCATGGCCGGCCTGGTCAGTGGTTTGCAACTCACCAGCGCAGGATTGCAGGTGACGGTGATTGAAAAGGCGGCAACACCCGGCGGCAAGATCAGGCAATTGCTGCCCGGCGGAATGCCGGTCGACAGCGGGCCCACGGTATTCACCATGCGCTGGGTGTTCGATCAGATCATGGCATCCGCCGGTACCCGGCTGGAAAACGAATTGACCATACAGCCGCTGAAAATTCTGGCGCGTCATTTCTGGGAAGACGGTTCGCAGCTCGATTTGTTCGCAGATCCGCTGCAATCCATGGATGCCGTCTCGCGTTTTGCCGGACCTGCCGAGGCCGCACGCTTTGCCCGGTTTTGTCAGACAGCGCGTCCGGTGTACGACGCACTTGAGGGACCGTTCATCAAATCGCCGTCGCCGACCATGGCTCAGATGATGGGCAGTCTGGGCCCGCGCGGCTTGGCCACACTGGCATCGGTAGGGCCTATGCGCAGTTTGTGGACCAGTCTGGTGCGCCATTTCACGGACCAACGCTTGCGGCAATTGTTTGTCCGCTACGCCACGTATTGCGGATCGTCACCCTGGG
>SHXP01000004.1 GCA_009693225.1 Limnohabitans sp.
AGTCGGCGCATCGTAAAAAGGCTTTCAGTAAAACTATCGGCTCCGCGCATGATTTTCAAAAAAAGTGCTTGCAATATTGCTATGTCTATAACGTTTGAATAAGCTCATCGGTGCACATATTCCGGGAGTATTTCAGCAGCCTGCTAGCTCAGGGCTGCACCGCCAGCCAATCCGCTGCCGCTTCTTCGTAGGCCAGACCGGTTTGCAGTAGCGCCGCATCGCCGCGCGGTTGACCGATGAGCTGCATGCCCATGGGCAGGCCTTGGTTGTTGAAACCGCAGGGCACATTCAAAGCAGGCAGACCGGCCAGGCTGGCGTACAGCGTGACCTCCATCCAGCGGTGGTAGGTGTCCATTTGTACCGGGCCTTTGCTTGTGTTTATGACTGAAGGCCAGCGCAAGTCGACGGCAAACGGCCAGACCTGGGCGCTGGGTAACACCAGCAGGTCAAAACGGCTGAGCAGATCCAGCATGTGACGGTAAAACGCGCTGCGCTCGGTGCTGGCTTTCAGAAAATCCGGGGCGGTCATGCCGGCGGCCTGGTCAAACTCCCATAGCGCTTCGGGCTTGACCTGACCGCGACCCTTGGCCACTATGGGCGCGATGCGCGAAGCGGTCAGCACCCGTCGCCAGGCCAGCCAGGTCTGCCACACCGAAGAAGGAGAAAAATCCGGTGTCACTGCTTCCACCTGCGCGCCCAGGTCTGTCAAGCGCTGCAAACCGTTTTCGCAGGCCTGCAACACGCCATCTTCCATGGGCAAATAGCCGTTGAGGTCGCCCAGCCAGCCGATGCGCAATCCTTTGGCTTTGGGTTGTAATTGCGACGACCAGCCTGGCGGTAAGTTGGCCAAAGACAGCGGCGCGCGCGCGTCATACCCGGCCATGGTTTCCAGTAAACGCGCCAGATCGGCCACATGCCTTGCCATCGGGCCGTCGGTGCTGAGCTGGCTGACCCAGACATCGTTCACCGGAAACGCCGGGACGCGACCTTGTGAAGGACGCATGCCGAAGACATTGTTCCAGCCGGCCGGGTTGCGCAGACTGCCCATGAAATCCGAGCCGTCGGCCACAGGCAACATGCGTTGCGCCAGCGCCACCGCCGCGCCGCCGCTGCTACCGCCCGCTGTGAATGCCGTGTTGTAAGCGTTATGAGTGGCGCCGAACACCGGGTTGAAAGTGTGCGAGCCCAGGCCCCACTCCGGGGTATTGGTTTTGCCGATGACGATGCCGCCTGCGGTTTTCATGCGCTGCACCAGTAGCGCATCATGATCAGGAATATGGTTTGCTAGAAGCGGTGAACCCTGGGTAGCGGGCATGCCGGCCACATCGATCATGTCCTTGAACGCCAGCGGCATGCCGTGCAGCCAGCCGCGTGAATCACCACGGGCCAGTTCGGCGTCGCAGTCGTCGGCTTGCGCCAACAGTCCGGCTGGTTCCTGCACATTGACAATCGCATTGCTGGCGGGATTGAGGCTGGCGATGCGCTGCAAAAAAGCCTGCACAACCTCGCGGCACGAAAATTCGCGGCGGTGAATACCGGCTGACAATTGCAGCGCACTGAGTTGGTGAATAGCCATGGGGTCGGGCACCTGAATGAATTCGTTTATATTTAAGCTGAGATTGAAATATAGCCGCCTGCGGGCCAAGGGGATATAAATGTCACGTCGATTGTTTGTTCAAGCCATGGCTGCCACGGCTTTGGCTGCTGTATGTTCGGTTCAGGTGCAGGCGCAAAACGCACTGCCTGCCAACAAAGTTTTGCGTTTTGTGCCGCACGCCAATCTGGCGGTGCTGGACCCGATCTGGACCACGGCGTATGTCACCCGTAACCATGGTTACATGATTTACGACACCTTGTTTTCCGAAGACGCCAAAGGAAAAATCCAGCCGCAAATGGTGCAAAGCCACAGCACCAGCAAGGACGGTAAGGTCTGGACTTTCAAGCTGCGCAGCGGCCTGGCGTTTCACGACGGCAAACCGGTGACCAGCGAAGACGTGGCGGCCTCGCTCAAGCGATGGTCGAGCCGCGACACCATGGGCGGTGTGTTGTTTGCTTTCGTGGACAAGCTGGAAACGCCGGATACCAACACTTTGCGGATGGTTTTGAAAGAGCCTTGCGCCATTGTGCTCGAAGCCTTGGGCAAAGCCTCATCGAATGTGCCGTTCATCATGCCCGCGCGCATCGCCGCCACGCCCGGCACCGAGCAGATCAAGGAGCACATAGGTTCAGGGCCGTTCATCTTCAAGGCCGATGAATTCAAACCCGGTTCGGTCGCGGTGTACGAACGCAACACGAAATACGTGTCGCGCAGCGAGCCGCCCAGCGGTCTGGCCGGCGGCAGACCGGTGAACTTCGAGCGCGTGGAATGGGTCATCATCCGCGACCCGCAAACCCAGTTCAATGCCATCCTCGCCGGCGAGGTCGACATGGTCGAGCAACCCAGTTTCGAGCAGTACGACACGCTTAAGAAAACCGCCGGCGTCAGGATCGACGATTTTGCGCCTGCGGGCTTTCAGTACATCATGCGCTTCAACCATATCCACCCGCCGTTCAACAACCCGAAAATCCGTCAGGCCGCCATGCTTGCTGTCGGCCAGCAGGCTTTCATCAACACCCAGGTCGGCGTTCCCGAACTCAGCCGCCTGTGCCGCAGCATTTACCCTTGCAGTTCCCAGTTTGCCGATGAAAACACGCACAGCTTTACCGGTGTGGCCAATCCGGCCAAGGCGCGTGAACTGTTGAAGGAAGCCGGTTACGACGGCACGCCGATTGTGATGATGCGCCCCACCGATTTGTCGGCCATCACCAAGCTGCCTCTGGTGGCCAAGCAGCAGCTGGAAGCCGCCGGTTTCAAGGTCGATTTGCAGCAAATGGATTGGGCCTCGCTGGTGGCGCGCCGCGCCAAAAAAGACCCGCCGGCGCAAGGCGGCTGGAACATGTTTTTCACCACCTGGAGCGCGGGTGACATCGACAGTCCGCTGACCAGCGCCATGCTCAACGCCAAGGGCGCGACCGGCTGGTTCGGCTGGCAGGACGAGCCGCGCATCGAAGAACTGAAAGCCAAATTTGCGCGCGCCCACGAAGGCAGTGAGCAGAAAAAAATCGCTTCCGAGATTCAAGCACTGGTGTTTGAAACCGCCGCCTATGTGCCGCTGGGCGAGTACCGCAATCCCACGGTATTGCGCAACAGCGTCGGCGGGCTGCTGCAAACCTCGGGCATTCCGGTGATGTGGGGGTTGGTCAAGCGCTGACATGGGCTCATTCCTGATACGCCGCCTGCTGGCGGTACTGCCTGTGTTGCTGGTGGTCTCGCTGCTGGTGTTTTTCATGCTGCGCCTGGCGCCCGGCGATCCGGCCGCCGTGATCGCGGGTAACAACGCCACCAGCGAAGACATCGCCAATATCCGCGCTCATATGGGTCTGGACAAACCCATAGCCGCGCAATATGTGTTGTGGCTGGGGCAGGTGCTGCAAGGCGATCTGGGTTACTCGTATTACCTCAGCAAACCTGTCACTGCCCTGGTGGCTCAGCGCATGGAGCCCACTCTGGCACTGGCGCTGGGCACGGTGTTGCTGGCCGTGTGTATCGCGGTGCCGCTGGGCAGTCTGGCCGCCTGGCGCATGGGCGGCTGGCTGGACCGGGGTTTATCGGCGTTTTCCGTGGCCGGGTTTTCGGTGCCGGTGTTCGTCATCGCTTATCTGCTGATTTATGTGTTTGCCATGCAATTGCAATGGCTGCCGGTGCAAGGTTATAAGCCGATCAGCGGCCCTCAGTCGCAAGGCGTCTGGGCCTGGATGCGGCAACTCATACTGCCCTGGCTGACGCTGTCTACGGTGTACGTGGCCTTGATCGCGCGCATCACCCGCGCCAGCGTGTCAGAGGCTTTGCAGGAAGATTACATACGCACTGCGCGCGCCAAGGGATTGGCTCAGCGCAGCGTGTTGATCCGCCATGCGCTGGCCAATGCAGCCGTGCCCATCGTCACCGTGGTCGGCATTGGCGTGGCTTTGCTGATAGGCGGCGTGGTGGTGACCGAAACCGTGTATGCCATTCCCGGACTGGGTTCGCTGACGGTGGATGCGGTGCTCAACCGCGATTTCCCCGTCATTCAAGGCCTGGTGCTGTTGTTCTCGCTCAGCTATGTGCTGATCAATCTGCTGGTCGACACCAGTTATGTCTGGCTCGACCCGAGGATCCGTCACTGATGGCCGCCCTAAAGCAACGCTTATGGGACCACGGGTCGGTGCGCTTCGGCGCGGCGGTGTTGCTGTTTGTGCTGTTGTTGTCGCTGGCCGCGCCCTGGCTGGGCACGGTCGATCCGGCAGCGATGGACGCGAGTGTCATCAACCAGCCGGCCGGCAGGACCGGGACTTTCAATCTGCCCGACGGCAGCGTGGTGCAACACACCTTCTGGCTGGGCACCGATAACTTCGGCCGCGATGTCTACAGCCGCGTCATGTACGGCGGGCGCATTTCCCTGGTAGTCGGCATTTGCACTTCGTTGCTGGCGCTGTCGCTAGGCGGTTTGTGCGGCATGCTCGCCGGTTATTTCCACCGCGTCGATGCGGTGCTGATGCGTTTCATGGACGGGCTGATGGCCATTCCTGCGGTGCTGCTGGCGATTGCGCTGGTGGCGGTGCTCGGCGCGAATGTGGCCACCGTGGTGGTGGCCATCGCCATTCCCGAGGTGCCGCGCGTCACGCGTCTGGTGCGCTCGCTGGTGCTGAGCCTGCGCGAAGAAGCTTATGTCGAAGCCGCGCGGGCCCTGGCCACACCGACAGCGGTCATTTTGTGGCGGCATATCCTGCCCAACGCCATGGCGCCGTTGCTGGTGCAAGGCACGTTTGTGGCCGCCTCGGCGGTGCTGACCGAGGCCATTCTCAGCTTTCTGGGGCTGGGCCTGCCGCCGGATGTCCCGACCTGGGGCAACATCATGGCAGAAGGCCGGGTGCAGTTCAGCATGCAGCCGGGCAATGTGCTGTTCCCCGCGCTGTTTCTGGTGCCGACCGTGCTGGCCATCAATCTGCTGGGGGACGGTTTGCGCGATGTGCTCGACCCCAAATTTGCCAAGCGGGTTTGTTGATGAACACGTCTGTGTTGTCTGTGCAAAACCTGTCGGTCGCCTTGCCTGCGGGCGCGGACCGCAGCCATGCGGTGCAGGATATTTCGCTCACACTGCATGCCGGTGAAACCTTGTGCGTGGTCGGTGAATCCGGTTCAGGCAAATCGGTGCTGGCCATGTCGGTCATGGGATTGCTGGCGCGTGAACTGCGTGTCACCGCCGGTAGCGTGTTGTTACAAAACGAATCGCTGCTCGACGCAGATGCGGCGCGTTTGCGCGGTTTGCGCGGGCGCGCCATGGGCATGGTGTTTCAAGAGCCGATGACCGCCTTGAACCCTGTGATGCGCTGCGGTGAACAAGTCGACGAGGTGCTGCGCTGTCACACCGGCTGGGCGCTGCTGCAACGCCGTCAAGCCGTGTTGCAGATCATGCAGCAGGTGCGTCTGCCGGAGCCCGGGCGCATGATCGACAGTTACCCGCATCAGTTGAGCGGCGGGCAACGCCAGCGCATCGTCATCGCCATGGCCATGGTGTTGAAACCGGCGCTGCTGATTTGCGATGAACCGACCACGGCGCTGGACGTGACCACGCAGCAGGAGATATTGAAACTGATCCAGCAGCTGCAACAGGAGAGCGGCACTGCCGTGCTGTTCATCACGCACGACTTGGGCGTGGTTGCCGACATAGCCGACCGGGTGCTGGTGATGCACTATGGCGTTCAAGTAGAGCAGGGCGAACGCGATCAGGTCTTGCAGCGGCCGCAGGCTGATTACACACGCCGCTTGCTGGCCGCCGTGCCTGAGATGATGCCACCTGCACCGCGCCGCCTCCCCGACACGCCGCCGGTGTTGCGGGTGCAAGCCTTGCGCAAAACCTATGTCAGTCGCGAGGGCTGGGGCACAGTGCGCCGCACCGACGCCTTGGCCGATGCCGGTCTGGCTTTGCGTGCCGGTGAAACCCTGGGCATCGTCGGCGAATCGGGCTCGGGCAAGTCCACGCTGGCGCGCTGTGTGCTGCGCTTGATTGACCCGGACAGCGGTGACATTTTCTGGGGGCAGGACAACATCGCCGCCATGCCCGAGTCGCAATTGCGGCCTTTGCGGCATCGCATACAGGTGGTGTTCCAGGACCCGAACCGCTCGCTGAATCCGCGCATGCGTGTCGGTGAATCCATCGTGGAGGGCGCGCGCAATTTCGGCTTGAATGCGCAACAAGCGCAGGAGCGCGGCCGGGCCTTGCTGGAGCAAACCGGTCTGCCGGCGAATGCCTGGGAGCGTTACCCAAGCCAGTTCAGCGGCGGCCAGCGCCAACGCATTGCGCTGGCGCGCGCACTCGCGTGTCAGCCCGATGTGCTGGTCGCCGACGAAGCCGTCAGCGCGCTGGATGTGTCGGTACAGGCGCAAATACTGGAATTGCTGAGCGAGGTACAGCGCGGCATGGGCCTGGGATTGCTGTTCATCACGCACGATTTGCGCGTGGCCGCGCAGCTGTGCGACAGCGTCATCGTCATGCACCGCGGGCAGATTGTCGAGCACGGACCTACCGCTGCTTTGTACGCCGATCCGCAGCACGCCTACACACGGGCCCTGCTGGCGAGTGTCCCGGGGGCGCGGCTGTGACCCGCGTCTTCATCGCCGGGTTTCAGCACGAGACCAATACCTTTGCCCCCAGCCTGGCCGATTGGCCGGCGTTCAACCGGGGCGATGCTTTTCCTGCCTATATCCGCGGTCAGGCCATGCAGTCGCAGTTCACCGGTGTCAATATCCCGGCTGGCGGTTTCATCGATGCTGCCAAACGTCACGGTTGGCAGTTGTGGCCGTCGGTATGGGCTGGCGCCAGCCCGTCGTCTTACGTCACCCGCGATGCTTTCGAACGCATCGTTGCAGACATATTGCAGGATTTGAAACAAGCGCTGTCGCAAGGGCTAGACGCGGTCTATCTGGACTTGCACGGCGCTGCGGTGGCCGAACATGCCGACGATGCCGAAGGTGAATTGCTGGCGCGGGTGCGTGTGTTGATCGGTGACAACATGCCTCTGGTGGCGAGCCTGGATTTACACGCCAATGTGACGCGCCGCATGCTGGCCACGGCCGATGCGCTGGTCGCCTACCGCACTTACCCGCATATCGACATGGCAGAAACGGGTGAACGCGCGGCAGCCTTGCTGCAACGCCGTTTGCGTCTGGGCCGTCGTCAAGCGCTCACAGTGCACCGCCTGCCTTATTTGATATCACTCAACGCCCAGTCGACCTGGTTGCAACCGGCCAAAGACCTTTATGCAGTCATGGCTGAAATCGACACAGCACATGCCAGTGTGTCGAGCTTTTGCATGGGCTTTGCCGCCGCCGACTTTGAAGAATGTGCACCTGTGTTGTGGTCTTATGCAGAGCAACCGCAGCAAGCCCAAACCGCAGCTGAGGCCTTGCATCAACTTGCAGCACCACCGGCGCAATGGCGCATGGCGTTTTTGGATGCCCACGAAGCGGTGACGCAGGCGCTGGCGCTGGCCGCGCAGCATGAGCGCCCGGTGCTGATTGCAGATACCCAGGACAACCCCGGTGCGGGTGGTGACAGCAACACCACCGGCATGTTGCGCGCTTTGCTGCAACAGGGCGCGGGCAAGCGGTATCCCGGCGCGGTAGCGCTGGGTTTGATGTACCACCCTGAGGTGGCGGCCACGGCGTTTGCCGCCGGTGTCGGCGCGGTAATCGATGTGGTTTTGGGTGTGTCGGTGCCGACCCATGAAGGCATGAGCGATGCACCGGTCGCGGCGCGTGCCCGTGTGCTGGCGGTCAGCGATGGCCGTTGCATTTTGAAAGGCTCGATGATGCGCGGCATGACCAGCCAGCTCGGTGCGAGCGCCTGTCTGGAGATCGACGGTGTGCTGGTCGCGGTGGTCAGCGGCAAGGCGCAGTTGCTGGACCGTGAAATGTTGCGCATACTCGGTATCACGCCGGAGGCGATGAAAATCATTGTGCTCAAGAGCTCCAATCATTTCCGCGCCGATTTCGAACCGATAGCCAGCAAAGTACTGGTGGCCAAAGCCAAGGGCCCGATGGCCGCCGACCCCGGCGATCTGCCCTGGCGCAAACTCAATCCCATGACACGCACCCGCGCCTGACAGGAGATCAAGATGTCTGATTTGACCCAATGCACCGCAGTACAACTGCTCGCGCTTTACCGCAACGGTGACGCTTCTCCGGTGGAAGTCACGCAGCAGGTCTTGCAACGCATTGCGCGCTTGAACCCGCTTCTCAATGCGTTTTGTCTGGTCGATGCCGAGGCTGCATTGCACAGCGCCCGTGTCAGTGAACAGCGCTGGCTGGCGCACAGACACAGCGGCGCCGCTGTCGGCGCTCTGGAAGGCGTGCCTGCTTCTATCAAGGATTTGATACTGACCAGAGGCTGGCCGACCTTACGCGGTAGCCGCACCGTCAACCCGCAGCAAAGCTGGGATGTGGACGCGCCGGTGACGGCCCGATTGCGCGAAGCCGGTGCGGTATTACTGGGCAAAACCACCACGCCCGAATTCGGCTGCAAAGGCGAAACCAATTCGCTGCTCACCGGCATCAGCCGCAACCCCTGGAATACCGCACACACGCCGGGCGGCTCGTCAGGCGGCGCATCGGCTGCGGTGACGGCCGGTCTGGGCCCGTTGGCGGTCGGTACCGACGGTGCAGGCAGTGTGCGCATACCTGCTGCGTTTTGCGGCAACGTCGGTTTGAAGCCGAGTTTCGGCCGCGTTCCCGCCTATCCTTTATCGCCGTTCGGTTCGGTGGCGCACCTGGGCCCGCTCGCCATGAGCGTGGGAGACGTGGCGCTGATGATGAACGTCATCACACAAGCCGATGCGCGCGACTGGACCTCGTTGCCGTTTGACGGCATGGACTACACCGCGCAGCTTAACCATGGCGCCCAGGGTTTGCGTGTCGCGTATTCGCCGGCTTTGGGCTATGCCAGAAACATCCATCCTGACATCGCCGCCGCCGTGGCCAAAGCCGCACAGCATTTGCGGGATTTGGGCGCGGTGGTCGAGCAAGTCGACCCCGCTATCGACGACCCGCTGGACATCACCACCGGTTTGTGGTTTGCCGGTGCCTACCAGGTGTGGCGCACATTGAGCGCACAACAGCAGGCGCAGACCGATCCGGACTTTGCGGCGCAGGCGGCACTCGGCGAACAACTGCACGCGAACGCCTTGCACCAGTTGACACAACGCAGAGGCGCGCTGGGTTCACACATGCGCCAGTTCATGCAGCGTTTTGATTTGATACTCACGCCCAGCACCGCGGTGCCTGCCTTCAAAGCATTGCCCGCTGGTCACAGCCCCATGAATTCAGCGGAAATGCTGGGCTGGTCACCGTTCAGTTACCCGTTCAATCTGAGCCAGCAACCGGCCGTCAGCCTGCCTTGCGGTTTGACACAGGACGGTCTGCCCATGGGCGTGCAACTGGTCGGTCCCATGTTCGGCGATGCGCTGGTGCTGCGTGCGGCCAAAGCCCTGGAAACGTGTTACCCCTTGTTACGCCCGGTTGTTGATCAGGCCCATTGAAAAACGGATCCGCGCATAATCGCCGCCAAACTTTGCCTGTGAGCACACCATGACATTCATTGCCCTAGACGTCGGCAATACCCGCCTGAAATGGGCCATGTATGACAGTCCCCGCGAGGATGCAGCACTGTTGTCGCAGGGCGCGGTATTTCTGGAGAACATAGACCGGCTGGCCGACGGGGATTGGAAAACATTGCCGCCCGCCACGCGCATGATGGGCTGCATCGTCGCCGGTGACGCCTTGCGCCGCCGTGTGGATGAACAACTCGAACTCTGGGACCTGACACCGAGCTGGGTCGTACCTTCGGCCAGCGAAGCCGGTTTGCACAACGGTTACGACCATCCAACGCGTTTGGGTGCCGACCGCTGGGCGGCGATGATCGGGGCGCTGGCGCGTATGCGTTCGCAGACCGCAGGACACTCGCCGCGCCCCCTGGTGGTGGTCATGGTCGGTACGGCGGTGACGGTCGAAGCCATTGATGCGCAAGGGCATTTTCTGGGCGGATTCATTTTGCCGGGCCACGGCATCATGCTGCGCGCGCTTGAATCGGGAACCGCAGGTTTGCGCGTGCCCACCGGCGAGGTACGCGAGTTCCCCACCAACACCAGCGACGCGCTGACCAGTGGCGGCACGTTTGCGATTGCCGGTGCGGTCGAGCGCATGGCGCAGCATGTGCGGGCTCGTTGCGGCGACGAGCCGCTGTGCTACATGACTGGCGGCGCCGGCTGGAAGATGGCGCCGAGCATGTCGGCGCCTTTTGAACTGGTCGAGGGTTTGATATTCGACGGCTTGCGCCGGATCGCAGCGCAGCGTTTCAGCGCAGACTAGCCACCTGAACCGTGCAGTCATAAAACACCGGCGCGCGGCCCATGTCGGTCAGCAGTTGCGAGGTCAACTCGTTCACATTGGTGCCGTTGGCGCCCAGCTTGCGCCACCACACACCGAGTCCGACCACCATGCCGGGCTGCGCCCGCGTGCTGATCTGCGCCTTGCACTGGTAACTGCCCCGGTCGTTGAACACGCGCACCATGTCGCCGTCGTTCAGCTGTCTGGCGGTGGCGTCCTGCGGGTGAATTTCGAGCAGCGGCTCGCCTTCCATGTCGCGCAGGCTTTTCACGTTCACAAACGATGAATTCAAAAAATTGCGCGCCGGCGGCGAAATCATGGCCAGCGGGTAAGCGGCGGTCTCGTCGGACTGCTCGTAGTTCGGCAGGTAATCGGGCAGCGGGTCGAGCCCCATGGCGGCCAGGCGATCGCTGACAAACTCGCATTTACCGGAGGGCGTGGGGAAACCGCCGTGCTCGAACGGCGCATCCGCCACAGGCCAGGCGGCGAAACCGTGTTGCAGCAGCGCGTCCATGGTCACAGGATGTGCGCTGTTCAGGTTGGCTGGGCTTTGCAGCGAGGTGCGCAGCAGTTCCTCATCCGGCTCTTGCAACAAGGGGTTGTCCAGCCCCATGCGCAGACTCAGTTCTCGGAATATGTGCGTGTTGGTTTTGGCCTCGCCCATCGGCGCGACGGCCGGGCGGTTTAGCACCATGTCGGTGTGGCCGTAGCTGTTGTGTATGTCCCAGTGCTCAAGCTGCGTGGTGGCCGGCAGTACGATGTCGGCGTAATCGGCGCTGTCGGTCATGAAATGTTCCAGCACCACGGTGAACAGGTCTTCGCGCGCAAAGCCCTTGACCACCTTGGCCGACTCGGGCGCCACCGCCACCGGGTTGCTGTTGTAGACGATGACCGCTTCGATCAGCCCCTGCGTGTTCAGCGCGTCGCCAATGGTGCTCATATTAACCAGCGGCGCTTTGGCGTTGCGGTGCAAATCGGGCCGCTGCAAGCCGAAGGCGTTGGCGCGCGCGTGGTGCGAGGCGCTCATCAGCACACCGCCGGAGCGGTGCCGCCAGGCACCGGTGAGCGCTGGCAGGCAGGCGATGGCCCGCACGGCATTGCCGCCGCCGCGACTGCGTTGCACGCCGTAGTTCAGGCGTATGCCGGCAGGCGTGGTGTGCGCGTAGTCATAAGCGAGCTGGCGTATGTCGTCCTCCTTCAAACCGCAGACCGCCGCTGCGCGCCCGGGCGGCCATTGCAAGGCGCGCTCGCGCAAGGCCTCAAAGCCCAGCGTGTGCTGCGCGATGTAGTCGTGGCCCAGCCAGTCGTGCGTGATCAGCTCGTGCATCAGCGCCAGCGCCAGCGCAGCGTCGGTGCCGGGTTTGAGGGCCAGGTGCAGATCGCATTTGTCGGCGGTTTCGCTGCGGCGCGGGTCGATACAGACCAAGCGCGCGCCCTGGCGTTTGGCCTCTTGCGCGATGCGCCAGAAATGGATGTTGCTGGTGATCGAGTTGCTGCCCCAAATGATGATAAATTTCGATTCGGCAAACCAGCCCATCTTCATGCCGAGCTTGCCGCCCAGCGTGTAGGTGAGCGCGTCGCCGCCGGCGTTGGAGCAAATCGTGCGGTCGAGTTTGGCCGCGCCCAGCAGATTGAAAAAACGCATGGCGATGGACTCGCCTTGCACCAGACCCATGGTGCCTGCGTAGCTGTAGGGCAGCAGTTTTTCAGGGCGCGTGGCGACGATGGGTGCCAGCCGCGCAGCGATGGTGTCCAGCGCCTCGTCCCAGCTGATGCGCGCGAACTGACCGCTGCCCTTGGGGCCGACGCGTTTCATCGGATGCAGTAGACGGTCCGGGTGGTAAGTGCGCTCGGTGTAGCGCGACACCTTGGCGCACAGCACGCCGTCGGTCATGGGGTGGTCCGGGTTGCCTTGCACTTTGACGGCCACACCGTTTTGCACGGTGGTGACCAAAGAACAGGTGTCGGGGCAGTCGTGCGGGCAGGCGCCCAGGATGGTGGTGTTCATGTTGGCATTGTGCATGTTTTTACCCGTCCTTGGGAGGTGGCATACATACACCTGAGTCGGCCACCGAGCCGAGCCTTAACCAGGACTTATGCGTCAGCTTAGCCCGTGCGACGACCAGCCTTTGGTAAGGGTAAATTTAGCGATGCCTCAGTGTCGCGCTCTGACAGTCGCCCCGACACGTACTTGTGCAAAACGCTGGCAATCAAGGTCTGATAGGGCATGCTTTCTTCAAGGGCCTTGACCTCTATGCCCTGCAAGTCGCCTGATGACAGTCCTATGCGCGGCTCATTCATAGTGTGACCACAAGCGCAGCACCTTGACGGTTTGCTGTTCTTGCAGCACTTGGTAAACAAGGTGATGCTGAATGTTGATGCGCCGGGAATATGTGCCGGACAGAGCACCGACCAGCTTCTCGCAGGGCGGCGGGTTTTGAAAAGGAATCTCTTTGATGATGGCCAAGAACTCTTTGTCCTCACACACAAGGCAAGCGGCGCAGGCCGGCCGTAGCAGACGTCGTGATAGCATAGAGATGCGGCCGGGCCTGCGGCGTTCGCCGTCAATGGAATTTGCTTTGCATCTCTCGCAAAGACGGGCCGGCATGGCCGGAAATGGCTGATCGGGTAGACTGACTCCTCAACCCCTCTCCACAGGTGACCCCCATGAAACTGCTCGACTCGATCGCCACCGAAGCCGCCAGCATTGTTGCCCTGCGCCGCGACATACACGCCCACCCGGAACTCTGTTACCAGGAAAACCGCACGTCAGACCTGGTGGCAACCCAATTGAGCAGCTGGGGCATCGAAGTGCACCGGGGGATGGGCACCACCGGCGTGGTCGGCGTCATCAAAAACGGTAGCAGCAAGCGCAGCATCGGTCTGCGCGCCGACATGGATGCGCTGCCGGTGCAAGAGGCCAACACCTTTGCCCACGCCAGCCAGCACCCCGGCAAGATGCACGCCTGCGGCCACGACGGCCACACCGCCATGCTGCTGGCCACAGCCCGGCATTTGTCCCAGCATAAAAATTTCGACGGCACGGTGGTGCTGATTTTTCAACCCGCCGAAGAAGGCGGCGGCGGCGCGCGGGAAATGATCAAGGACGGTTTGTTCGACCAATTCCCGGTGGATGCGGTCTTCGGTCTGCACAACTGGCCCGGCATGGCGGTGGGTAAGGCGGCGGTCAGCGCCGGACCGGTGATGGCCTCGAGCAACGAATTCAAAATCACCATCAAAGGCAAGGGCAGCCACGCCGCACTGCCGCACAACGGCATCGACCCGGTGCCGATCGCCTGCGAAATGGTGCAGGCCTTCCAGACCATCGTCTCGCGCAACATCAAACCGGTGGACGCCGGTGTCATTTCAGTCACCATGATCCACGCCGGCGAAGCCACCAACGTGGTGCCCGACAGCTGCGAGCTGCAAGGCACGGTGCGCACCTTCACGGTGGAATTGCTCGACATGATCGAGCGTCGCATGCGCACCATCGCCGAGCACGTCAGCGCCGCGCACGAGGCCGCGTGCACGTTTGAGTTTGTACGCAATTACCCGCCGACCATCAACCACGCCAAAGAGGCTGATTTCACGCGCAGCGTGCTGGCCGAGATCATCGGCGCGGAAAACGTGCTGGCGCAGGAGCCGACCATGGGCTCCGAGGACTTCTCCTACATGCTGCTGAAAAAACCCGGCACTTATTTTTTCCTGGCCAACGGCGAAGGCCAGCACCGCGAGATGGGCCACGGCGGCGGCCCCTGCACCTTGCACAACCCCAGTTACGATTTCAACGACGACCTGATTCCGCTGGGCGGCACCATCTGGGTGAACATGGTCGAGAAATTTCTTGCCAAGGCCTGAGCCTGCATACAGGATTTACCAAAACGGTCTTTCGCCAGACCCGGTATTCGGGAACCGGGAAAATGACGGCGCTATTCAGTGCGGTACACCTGAATCAGCGCCTGCAACTGTGACTTGGGCCGTTCGCCCAGGTAGGGCAACAGCAAACCCAGCACCTGTTGCGCGCCGCGCAAGGCGCTGTGGTCTGCGTTGGTATCTTCCAGAGCGTGACGCGGGTTTTGCACATACTCATAACTGAGCCACCAGGTCAGCAGCACCACCATGTGCGTGGCGCAACTGTGGCGTTCAAGGCCGCTCTGGGACAGCAAGCCTTGTTGCTGCAAGCCTGAAAGCAGGGCTTCAAAAGCCTGTTGCTTGTGCTGCAAGATCGCTTGGAGCTGAGCCTCGAGATGCCGGTTTTTGCTCAGCAAATCGTTGAGGTCGCGGTAGACAAAGCGGTGCCGCCAGATCAGTTCGAACAGGCTGTGTATGAAGAACCAGGCGTGCTCCAGGTCGCGTACGTCGGCGGCGGCCGGCAGCAAGCGCTCGATGTCAGCGCTGTAGGCATCGAACAAGGCGTTGACCAGCAACTCCTTGGACGGAAAGTGGTAGAAGAGATTGCCCGGGCTGATGCCCATGTCCGAGGCGATCAAGGTGGTGGCCACATTCGGCTCGCCATACCGGTTGAACAAATCCAGTGCGGTTGACAGGATGCGTTCAGCGGTACGGCGCGGCGGTTTTTTCACCGCTTCAGCCTTTGAGGCTGTTTTTTTCGACGCTAGCTTTGAGCGCTTTTAATTCGGCTTCCAGCGCAGCCACACGTGCCTGCAAATCCGCCAGATCCTGTGCATCCGGCAGCCCCATATGGTGTAGAGCCTTGGCCACGCGTTCTTCAAAAATGCCTTCCAGGCGGTCAAACTGCCCGCCGGCGCGTTGGCCGATGTCGCTGGCCATGGCACTTGCTTTGACCGCGGCCGCGGCCATTTTGGCCTGCGCCTGCATGGTGGTTTCCTGTAATTTGCTTCCGTCCTTGACCAGCGCTTCAAACACCTTGCTGCCTTCTTCTTGGGCCTTGGCGAACGCCCCCAGGCCGGCCTGCCAGATCTGCTGGGCGGAGTTTTTCATCTGTTCGCTCATGTTCTGCGGGTCGAATTCCGGGGGTTTGCTGGCCATGTCTGAGCTCCTGTTTTTAACACTGGTTCAATTTAACCGCGTTACATTACTGGGTCATTATTAAATAGATCTGCTCAAATCTTATGCACTGGTATGCCATTCATTCCAAACCGCGCCAGGAAGAAAGGGCGCTGGAAAACCTGGAGCGGCAGGGCTTTGAAGCCTGGTTGCCCATGCTCACCGTCGAAAAGGTCCGGCGCGGCAAACTCGCCAAAGTGGTGGAGCCCATGTTCAGCCGCTATTTGTTCATACGTCTGGATACCGAGCAGACCAACTGGTCGCCGATACGCTCGACCCTGGGGGTGAGCAAGCTGGTGAGCTTCGGTAACCGGCCGGCGATCATTGGTGATGAATTGATACTGGCTTTGCAACAGTTGCCCGCACGCAAGCCTGAGCGCTGGTTTCAACCCGGGCAGACGGTGAAATTTGTCTCCGGTCCTTTACGCGGTCTCGAGGGCATTTACGAGAAAGACGACGGTGAATTGCGCGCCATGGTGCTGGTCGACCTGTTGAGCAAACACCACCGTATCACCACCAATATGCAGGATTTGATGTATGTCACAATTTGAGCATGAACCAGACGCCCCAACACATTGCAATCATCATGGACGGCAACGGCCGCTGGGCCAAAAAACACCTGATGCCGCGCACCGTCGGCCATGTCAGAGGTGCTGCCAATGTGCGTCATATCGTCAAGGCCTGTAACGATACAGGCATTCGCTATCTGACGCTGTTTGCCTTCAGTTCGGAAAACTGGCGACGCCCGGCCGACGAGGTGTCTGCCTTGATGGGCTTGTTTTTGCAGTACCTGGAAAATGAAGTCGCCGAAATGAAAGCTGCAGGCATACGCCTGCGTGTCATCGGCGACCGCAGCGCTTTTGCGCCCCTGCTGCAATCCCGGATCGACCAGGCCGAGCTGGACACGGCGTACAACACCCGCTTGAATTTGACGATTGCCGCCAATTACGGCGGACAGTGGGACGTGCTCAATGCCATGCGCGCCTGGCAACTCGCCCATCCGCACCAAACCTTGCAGGACATGGACGCCGCTGCCTTGGCGGTGCACTTGAGCACCCCTGAATTGCCCGACCCCGAGTTGCTGATCCGCACCGGCGGCGAATCACGCATCAGCAATTTCCTGCTCTGGCAAACCGCCTACACCGAGTTGTATTTCACGGATGTGCATTGGCCGGACTTTGATGCCGCTGCCCTGAAGTCGTCGTTGTACTGGTACGCGCAACGGGTGCGCCGTTTCGGGCGCACGGACGAGCAGGTCCATACAACGCCTGAATGGCAGGCGGATGAAACAGCGACGGCTTTGCTGGATTTGGCGGCCCGGCTCAAGATCAGCTAATATCAAGGTTTCCAGGCTTAGTCATTAGTTCCGGGTGCCTGCATTCTCTCCAACGACAATTCACCCGTTGTCACATTTCACATAGCTATCAAAGCAACAGGTAAACCTACAGATGAAGAACGAGCCACGCACCATTCACCCACGCAAAGAACAAACCCCTGCACGGACCGGCCGCTGCATTGCACTGATCGACAGCAATTACATGGCCTGGCTGCTGCGCCAGTCCACCGAAACCCCGGCCGAGCCCGAAACCTATAACCGTCAGGCGCTGATCCCCTCGCTGGCCCAGGCACTCAAAGGCGTCGGTCTGGCGCTGGATGTGCAGCGTGTCTATTGGTACACAGATGCAGCCGATACGCAGTTTCCGCAGGACCAGATCGTGCGCCATCTGGAGAGTGCCGGCACTGAGCAGGGCGATGTAGTCTTTCAAACCATGTCTGCCGATATCGCCCGCCTGGCTGAAAACCACGCCTGCGAGCATTTGCTGATCGCCAGCGATGACGATCGCCTGACCCCCGTCATTGACGAAGCCCAGCTGCATGGATTGAATGTTTACCTGCTGGCCGATGAATCAGCGCGCCACATGGACCAGTTGGTCAACGAAGACCCGGCCTGGTGCCGTTTGCTCGGTCAGGCCGACCGCCGCGTCCTGCTTTTGCCGAATGCGGCACGTGAGCTCACTGTCGCACCGCGTGCGCCTGCTGCACCGGCTATTGCGCAGGATCCCGAAGTGGTGCGTGTCAAATTGCAGGAAGTGGTCAGCCTCTGGTGGGACGATGAGCCCGAAGACCTGCGCGAGGATTTGCGCGATGAGTTGCGCGGCAGCCAGGGTATTCCGCAGGAAGTCGACCGCCACATGCTGCTGCGAGTGCGCCGTGCCCTGGACCGCCCTTTGAGCTTTCCTGAGAAAAAAATATTGCGTGAAATGGTACGCGCTAAAGTGCTTGGCATCACCGAGGAAAGCCTGCCTGTATGAGCATACTGGTGACCGGCGGTGCCGGCTTCATCGGCAGCAATTTCGTCCATACCTGGCTGGCGGGCAGCAACGAATTACTGGTCAATCTGGACAAACTCACCTACGCCGGCAATCTGGGCAATTTGCAGGCGCTGGCGCAGGACCCGCGTCATGTGTTTGTGCACGGCGACATCGGCGACCGTGAACGGGTCGCCGGTTTATTGCAACAGCACCGGCCGCGTGCAGTGTTGCACTTTGCCGCCGAATCTCATGTTGACAGGTCTATCCACGGTCCGCTGGACTTCATACAAACCAACGTTGTCGGCACCTGCCAGTTGCTCGAATCGGTGCGTGCCTACTGGAGCACCTTGAGCCTGGATGTGCAGCAAAGTTTCCGTTTTCTGCATGTCAGCACCGAAGAGGTGTACGGCAGCCTGGAGCCCCAAGCCCCGGCTTTCAAGGAAACCAATCTGTACGAGCCCAACAGTCCGTACGCGGCCAGCAAGGCAGCGTCCGACCACCTGGTGCGGGCCTGGCACCACACCTACGGGTTGCCGGTGCTGACCACCAATTGCAGCAACAACTACGGTCCCTTCCATTTCCCGGAGAAACTCATTCCGCTGGTGCTGCACAACGCACTCGCCGGCAAGCCTTTGCCTATCTACGGCGACGGCATGCAGATCCGCGACTGGTTGTACGTGCAAGACCATTGCCGCGCCATTGCGCGGGTGCTTGAAGCCGGCCGCCCGGGCCAGACTTACAACATCGGCGGCTGGAATGAAAAACCCAATATCGAAGTGGTGCATACCTTGTGCGCATTGCTTGATGAGTTGCAGCCGCGCGCCGATGGCAACAGCTACGCCGCGCAAATTACTTTCGTGAAAGACCGCGCCGGGCACGACCGGCGCTATGCGATTGACGCCGGCAAAATCAGCTCGGAGCTGGGCTGGCGCCCGCAGGAAACCTTTGAAGCCGGTTTGCGCAAAACCGTGCAGTGGTATTTGGATAACCCGGATTGGGTGGCCAATGTGACCAGCGGCCAATACCGCCAGTGGGTTGACCTGCACTATGGCGGCTGAACAGGTATTGCTTTTAGGTGCCGCCGGGCAACTCGGGCACGAGTTGAACCTCTGTTTGAAGTCTGCCGGGTATGCCGTCACCGCTTTGGGCCGGCAGCAACTTGACGTCAGCGATTTGCCCGCCGTGCGTGAACGGGTCAGACAATGTCAGCCGCGCTGGATCGTCAATGCAGCCGCTTACACGTCCGTGGACAAGGCCGAGCAGGAAGTTCAACTAGCGCAGACCGTCAACGCCGGCTTGCCGACCTTGCTTGCGGAAGAAGCCAAGCGCCTGGGCGCAGCACTGTTGCACTATTCCACCGACTATGTGTTCAATGGCCGTGCCAGCCGGCCCTACCTGGAAACCGATGCCACCGATCCACTTTCTGTGTACGGGCGCAGCAAGCGCGACGGGGAATTGGGCATACAGGCCAGCGGCGCACGCCATCTGGTGCTGCGCACGTCCTGGGTGGTCGGCGCCCACGGGCAGAATTTTTTGAAGACCATGCTGCGACTGGCGGCAGAACGCGACAGCCTGCGTGTGGTGGCGGATCAGACCGGCGTGCCCGCTGCGGCTGACTGGCTGGCCGGCGTCAGCGTGCAGGCCATGCAACTTGCAGACCGGCAGCAACTCAACGGCTTGTTCCACGCCACACCGTCGGGGCAGACCAACTGGCACGCTTACGCACAATACCTGTTCGGCAAAGCCGCACTTCTGGGTTGGACTTTGAAGGTCGCGTTGCAAGACGTTCAGCCCATCAGCACGCCCGAATACCCTTTGCCCGCCGCCCGACCGGCGTACGGCCTGCTTGACAGCCAGGCATTGGCCGGCAGTCTGGGACAGACCTGGCCCGCATGGCAGGACGGGGTGGACAGGGTACTCAGTCAGTTGCGGTCGCCTGCTTAAGCTGATTGACTTGATAATAGACTTAAGAATTAACAACAATCAGGACTCACCATGGCAATCACTTCGCGTAAAGGCATTTTGCTGGCCGGCGGTTCCGGCACCCGTCTATACCCTTTGACCCTGGCGGTCAGCAAACAGTTGATGCCGGTCTATGACAAACCGCTGGTGTATTACCCGTTGAGCACTTTGATGCTCAGCGGAATTCGTGAGGTTCTGGTGATTTCGACCCCCCATGCCACGCCGCGTTATGCCGATTTACTGGGCGACGGTTCGCAATGGGGCATGAATATCCAATACGCGGTGCAGCCCAAACCGGGAGGACTGGCTCAGGCTTTTCTGATCGGGCGCGATTTTGTCGATAACCAGCCCAGCGCGCTGGTGCTGGGGGACAACATTTTTTACGGTCATGACCTGGGCAAACAGTTACAAAGTGCCTCCCGGCAGCAAGCCGGTGCAACCGTGTTCGCCTACCATGTGTCCGATCCCGAGCGTTACGGCGTGGTCAGTTTTGACGAGCACAAGCGCGCGGTGCATATTGAAGAAAAACCCAAACAACCGAAATCCAATTTCGCAGTCACCGGCTTGTATTTTTATGACCGGCAGGTATGTGATATTGCCGCAGATATCAAACCCTCGGCACGCGGCGAACTGGAAATCACCGATGTGAACCGGCGCTATCTGGAACAACAGCAATTGACGGTCGAGACCATGGGCCGCGGTTATGCCTGGCTCGACGCCGGCACGCACGATGGCTTGATGGAATCGGCGACATTCATTGCCACGATTCAAAAGCGCCAGGGCTTGATGGTCGCCTGCCCGGAGGAAATAGCCTTTACCCTGGGCTGGATCACCCCCGCACAACTGGAAAAACTGGCTCAACCTTATAAAAGCACGGCTTACGGCCAATATCTTTTGCATTTACTGGATTAATTCCCGTGCCTTATTCTGTTGAAAAAACAGCGCTCGACAGCGTTTTATTATTGCAACCCCAGGTGTTTTTAGACCCGCGCGGTTTCTTTTTTGAAAGCTTTAATCAGCGTGAATTCAACCAGGCCACGGGTTTGAATCTGTTATTTGTACAGGATAACCACAGTAAATCCGCCCGTGGCGTGCTGCGCGGCCTGCATTTTCAAAAACAAAACCCGCAAGGCAAACTGGTCCGGGTGCCGCACGGCCGGATATTTGATGTGGCCGTGGATATACGCCCCGGCTCAGCCCAATGCGGCCAATGGACCGGACATGTATTGGACAGTGAAAAACACCAGCAATTGTGGATACCCGGGGGCTATGCCCACGGCTTTATAGTGCTGAGTGAAACAGCCGAAGTAATTTATAAAACCACCGATTATTGGGTGGCCAGTGACGAGGATTCGATTATTTGGAATGACCGCGACCTGGGTATTAACTGGCCGTTAAAAGATATTCAATGCGAGCCGCTGCTGTCCGGCAAGGACGCAGCGGCCAGGGCTTTTATTCAGCCTTGATTTCAGCTGTGGCCAATTGACCGGCTGCTTGTAATGCCTGAACCCAGGCGGGTGTGCGGCCGCGACCGGTCCAGGTCTGAGCGGGATTTGCCGGGTCACGGTATTTAGGGGCGACTTTGCGACCGGCGGTGGCGCGTTTGGCCTTGGCGGCTTTGGGCGCGGCGGCTTTGCCTTTGGTTTTACTGCCCATGGCGGCAGCGATTTGTTCCGCGCTTAATCCGGACGAGTGGGCCAACTGAACAATCTGGCTCAGCGCTTTATCATGGTTGCGCGACATCAGGCGCTGTTCTCTTTTTTCCAGTTTAATTCTCGCTGCGCGGATTTTTTCCAATTGGGTAGAAGCACTGACACGGGGCATATTAATCTCCTGATTAAAAAATAGTTACATGCGATATTATCTACGATATTTAAATGTTTGTAATCTTTTAATCCAAATCATTTAAAGTATTAATTAATAAAATCAAAAATAATATAATAATGTTTTTTTTGAAAGATTAACTCTTGCAACATGTCTCGGAGCTTGGGGCACAATGCGGTGAAAACCAAAGCTTTGACCATGAACCACCAAGAGACTCTTTCCCAGGCGCACCGTGATCAGGCCCAGATACTGGCCGGGGCCTTGCCCTATATACGCAAATTCCACGGCAAAACCATCGTCATCAAATACGGCGGCAATGCCATGACCGACCCCGCCTTACAGGCTGATTTCGCCGCTGACGTGGTTTTGCTCAAACTGGTCGGGATGAATCCCATCGTGGTGCACGGCGGCGGCCCGCAGATTGAAAACGCCTTGCAGCGGCTGGGTAAAAAAGGGCAGTTCATACAAGGCATGCGGGTCACAGACGCTGAAACCATGGAGGTTGTCGAATGGGTGCTGGCCGGTGAGGTGCAGCAGGATATCGTCGGCCTGATCAACCAGGCCGGCGGCAAGGCGGTTGGGCTGACCGGTCGGGACGGCGGCATGATCCGTGCCCGCAAACTGAAAATGCTGGACAACCAGGACCCGGCGCTGGAGCACGATGTCGGGCAGGTCGGTGACATCACCGGCATCGACCCGGGTGTGGTCAAGGCCTTGCAGGATGATGCCTTTATTCCCGTAATCAGTCCGATAGGCTTTGGCGAAAACAACGAAAGCTACAACATCAACGCCGACGTGGTGGCCGCCAAATTAGCCACTGTGCTGAAAGCCGAAAAACTGGTGCTGCTGACCAACACCGCCGGGGTGCTGGACAAGGCCGGTCAGCTGTTGACTAACCTCAGCGCCAGGCAGATTGACGCCTTGTTCGCCGACGGCACCATCAGCGGCGGTATGCTGCCCAAGATCAGCGGCGCGCTTGACGCGGCCAAAAGCGGTGTCAATGCGGTACACATCATTGACGGGCGGGTGCCGCATGTGTTGTTATTGGAAATCCTGACCGACCAGGCTTTCGGCACCATGATCCGTTCGCAATGACTTACAGGGGAGACTGTCCTATGGCTGACGAGCTCAATCCGGCGACCGCAAGCGATGCGGTGACACGCAAACGACCCAAGCCGGGCGAGCGGCGCATTCAAATCCTGCAAGCGCTGGCAGCCATGCTCGAACAGCCCGGGGCAGAACGTGTCACCACGGCGGCGCTGGCGGCGCGGCTGCAGGTCAGCGAAGCGGCGTTGTACCGTCATTTCGCCAGCAAGGCGCAAATGTTTGAAGGCTTGATTGACTTTATCGAAACCAGTGTCTTCAGCCTACTGAATCAAATCGCCGACGGGCCGCACACCACGCAAGACAAGCTCAAGCGCATGGTCACGGTGTTGCTGCAATTCGCCGAGCGCAACCCCGGCATGGTGCGCGTCATGGTCGGTGATGCGCTGGTGTTCGAGAACGAGCGATTACAGCAGCGCATGAATCTGTTTTTCGACAAAGTTGAAGCCAGTTTGCGCCAGGTGCTGCGCGACACCGGCACGCAGTCGAGCACGCCGACAGTGGACGTTCAGGTCAAGGCTTCACTGGCTGTGTCGTATGTGCTGGGGCGCTTGCAGCGTTTTGCGCGTTCCGGCTACAAGCGTTCCCCGCTTGAACATCTGGACGCCAGCCTGGTTGTGATTCTGTAAGCCGCTGCGATTGCTATACAGTCACGGTTGACGGACAGGCTAGGCTTGGGTCTTCAAGCTGCAGCCCTTTTTCAAGCGACACCAAGGACAGTCACTCATGAACCAATTGGATATGCAAGGCCGCCATGCGGTGGTCACCGGCGGGGCCAGTGGCCTGGGCCTGGCTGTCGTGCAGCGCCTACTTCACTCGGGTGCGCGCGTCACCCTCTGGGACCACGACCAAAAGGGCATGGATAAAGCCGTATCCGATTTGCGTCATCAATGGCCTAAAGCCGCCATCGAAGCGGTGCAGGTCAATCTGACACAGCATGCGCAGGTGGTGGATGCGGTCAAAAAGACGCTGGCACTGGCAGATGTGGATGCGCTGGTCAACAGCGCCGGTATCAGCGGCCCGAACATGAAAAGCTGGGACTACCCGCTGGACGACTGGCACAAGGTGTTCGACATCAATGTCAACGGTCTGTATTACTGCTGCCGCGAACTGGTGCCGCACATGAAGGCGCGCAACAAAGGCCGCATCGTCAATATCGCCTCTGTCGCCGGTAAGGACGGCAACCCGAATGCCAGCGCATACAGCGCCAGCAAAGCGGCCGTGATTGCACTGACCAAATCGATAGGCAAGGAACTCTCGGACACGGCCATTTGCGTCAACTGTGTCACTCCGGCGGCTGTCAAGACACCGATCTTTGATCAACTCACGCCCGAGCATATACAGTTCATGTTGAGCAAAATCCCGATGGGACGTTTTGGCACACCCGATGAAATCGCCGCCATGGTGGCCTGGTTGTGCACCGATGATTGTTCTTTTTCCACCGGCGCCACTTTCGATTTGTCCGGCGGCCGATCCACTTATTGATTTTTTTCAGGAGCACCCATGAAACTTGTACGTTACGGCGCAGTCGGCCGCGAAAAACCCGGTTTGATCGATGCCGACGGCAAATTACGCGATTTGTCCGGCGTCATCAAAGACATCACCCCCGAGCATTTGAGCGACAAAGAGCTGTCCAAACTGGCTCGCCTCAAAACATCCAATCTGCCGCGGGTGCGCGGCAAGCCGCGCATGGGTTGCCCGATCAGCCATGCCGGCAAGTTCATTGCCATCGGTTTGAACTACGCCGACCACGCTGCCGAATCCAATCTGCCGGTGCCCAAAGAGCCGGTGGTGTTCATGAAGGCCAACAGCTGCGTGCAAGGCCCGAACGACGACGTCATGCTGCCCAAGGGCTCGGTCAAGGCTGACTGGGAAGTCGAACTCGGCGTGATCATAGGCACGCGTGCCAGTTATGTGTCGCAGGCACGCGCGCTGGACTACGTGGCCGGTTATTGCACCATCAACGATGTGTCCGAGCGCGAGTTCCAACTCGAGCGCGGCATGACCTGGGACAAGGGCAAGGGCTGCGACACCTTCGGCCCCATCGGACCCTGGCTGGTCACGCGTGACGAAGTGCCGAAACCGCAGCGCCTGAACATGTGGCTGGACGTCAACCGCGTGCGCATGCAAACCGGCAACACCAAAACCATGGTGTTCAATGTCGCCAAGCTGGTGAGCTATGTCAGCGAATTCATGACCCTGATGCCGGGTGACGTGATCACCACCGGCACGCCTCCGGGCGTCGGCATGGGCATGAAGAAAAACGGCAAGCCCGCCCCT
>SHXP01000005.1 GCA_009693225.1 Limnohabitans sp.
GCTCTACACATTGCTACAGATTCTTTCAGTGTCGGTTTTCGAGAAAACCCATATTTCATGCGCCTTGCGGCCCGATCCCGTAATCACGGAAACACTGCTCAGCTCTAACCAATTGAATTTGTTCAATTTTTAACCGGACACTACTGAAATGGACTGAAGATTAAAGTAGGCAATCAATTCCATTGAAACCCAAGAACTTTTCAAATTGAATGACAAGTTTTTCGGCCGGCGGCCCTCAAGCACCTGCCCGATAGAATCCATCTTTACTTTTAATCCTGCTGAGCGGCTTTACCCCGGCTCAGCCATACCCGAAGCTTTCCATGACCGAGTCCACGTCCTCTCCCGCCCCTGTCAATGCAAACCAGTTGATCGCCGAGCGCCGAGCGAAACTGCAATTGCTGCGCCAGCGGCAGGCGGCAGGCGGCGCGGTCGCTTTCCCCAATGATTTCAAACCCTCACACCACGCGGCAGCCTTGCAAACGGCGCATGGCGCCAAAAGCACTGAAGTACTGGCCGACGAAAAGCACGCGGTACGCATCGCCGGTCGCATGGTGTTGAAACGGGTCATGGGCAAAGCCAGTTTTGCCACCTTGCAGGACAGCACAGGACGCATGCAGGTGTACATCAAGGGTGAAGATATCGGTGTTGAGACTTACGAGGAATTCAAACACTGGGACTTGGGCGATTTTGTCGGTGCTGTCGGTCATGTGTTCAAGACCAAAACCGGCGAGTTGTCTGTGCATCTCACTGAACTGCGTTTACTCACCAAAAGCCTGCGCCCCCTGCCCGACAAATTCCATGGTGTGCATGACCAGGAAATCAAATACCGCCAGCGCTGCATCGACCTGATCACCGATGAGACCGCGCGCCAGCGCTTCATGGCGCGCAGCAAAGCCATTAGCAGGATCCGCGAATTCATGGTGCAACACGATTTCCTGGAGGTGGAAACGCCCATGCTGCACCCGATTCCCGGGGGCGCGAATGCCCGGCCCTTTGAGACGCACCATAACGCGCTGGACCAGCAAATGTTTTTGCGCATCGCCCCCGAGTTGTATTTGAAGCGATTGTTGGTCGGCGGCTTCGAGCGGGTGTTTGAAATCAACCGCAATTTCCGCAACGAAGGCATCTCGGTGAGGCACAACCCTGAGTTCACCATGATGGAGTTTTACGCGGCCTACTGGAATTACCAGGACCTGATGGGCTTCACCGAATCACTGATACGCGATGCGGCGCAAAAAGCCGTCGGCAGCCAGTTGCTGACCTATGACGGCAAGTCGGTCGATCTGTCGCAGCCTTTTGCGCGTCTGACCATCCGGGAAGCCATTTTGAAATACACAGACGCGGCTAACAACGTGGACAACACCGCCTGGATGGTCACTGCCTTGAAAAAAGCAGGTTTGTCCGAAGACAAGCACCAGCTGTCCAAGCGGAGCCTGGCCGGTTTGCAGGTCATGTATTTTGAGGAGACGGTGGAAGACAAACTGTGGCAACCGACCTTCATTTGCGAGCATCCGGTAGAGATTTCCCCGCTGGCTCGCGTCAATGATGCACGGCCGGACGTCACCGAACGCTTTGAGCTCTACATCACCGGGCGCGAATTCGGCAACGGTTTTTCAGAGTTGAATGATGCCGAGGACCAGGCAGCGCGTTTTCAGTCCCAAGTCGATGCCAAGGAAGGCGGCGATGTCGAAGCCATGTACTACGACCATGACTTTGTGCGTGCGCTGGAATACGGCATGCCGCCCGCGGGCGGCTGCGGCATAGGCATAGACCGCTTGATGATGCTGCTGACCGACAGCCCCAGTATCCGGGATGTGATCCTGTTCCCCGCGCTACGTCGCGAATCTGTGCCCCCATAAACACAAACCCAGCTGACCGTCGAAGCAGTACAGCAGGGTGTGTGATTGACGTTAAAAGGGCTTAAGTCGCTTTGGTGTCAGCCGCAGCCGCAGGCGGAGCAGCAGGCGGAGCAGCAGGTTTGGGCGGCTTGCAGTCATGGCAGAAAAAAGCCAGACTGCCTGCGAAACGTTGCTGACTGCCTTGACGCCGGGGTTTGTGCATGCCGCACTTGATACAAGACATGGTTTCACCCATTTTGCCCATGCCGGCGAACGGGGAGCCGTTTTCGCGACTGGTAAAACGAAGACCACTCTCGTCAACAGAGGTTTTGCCAGATTTGGTTGCCATGGGATTCCTTTTGCTAGACGAAGGCCCTGTTGATCAGGACAATCGGATATTTTAACCGCTTATGGGCTTTGGCCTGCGGCTGTCGTCTGCGGGGCTCAGGGCAACATGGCCAAAGCCTGTAAATACGCGGGCTGGCGCATCAAACTGGCCCAAGCCATAGCCGGCGTGGCAGGCAACAAAGCCCGGCGACGCGATTCGCTGTCAGCTGACAAGCGCCAGTCCCCGGTTCGCGCGGCCGACTGTAAACCCTGCAACAGTTGATCCACCGCACGGCCGCCGCCCTCACTCTGCGGTGTACTTTGGTTACACAACAGCACCAGGTCACAACCGGCGTTCAAAGCAGCCACCGCCGCTTGCGTATAGCTCACGGCCTCGCCGTCAATCAGCCCGGCACCTGCCATGGACAGGTCATCGCTGAAGACCGCACCCTGAAAACCGAGTTGCCTGCGCAATATGTCCTGCAACCAGCGTTTTGAAAAACCGGCGGGCCGGCTGTCCACCTTGGGATAAATGACATGCGCCGGCATGACGCTGTTCAGACTGCTGTTGAGCCACGTGTAAGGCAATGCGTCGTCGCTGAGTATGTTTTTGAGACTGCGTTTATCGACCGGTATCTCGGTGTGCGAATCAGCTTTGACGAAACCATGCCCGGGGAAATGCTTGCCGCAATTGGCCATGCCGGCTTGCAGCAAACCGTGCATCAGACTTTTGGCCAGCAGGCTGACGATGCGCGGGTCGCGGGCGAAAGCGCGGTCGCCGATGACGCTGCTGCTGCCGAAATCCAGGTCCAGCACAGGCGTGAAGCTCATGTCAACGCCGCAAGCACGTAATTCGGCAGCCAGCACATAGCCGCAGGCGGTGGCGGCATTGGCGGCGTGCAAAGCGCCGCTGCCCGGCAGACCCGCATCGTCCTGTAACCAGAGTTCAGCCAAGGCCCGCATGGCCGGTAAGTGCGTGAAGCCGTCTGTGCGAAAGCGTTGCACACGCCCGCCTTCATGGTCGACGAGTATCAATATGTCCTTACGCACCAATTTAATATCAGCACACAAAGCCGTCAGTTGGGCACGGTCCGCCCAGTTGCGTGAGAACAAAATCAATCCGCCGGTCAGCGGATGCGCCAGCCGGCGGCGGTCGGTGTCAGTCAATGCGGATCCGGCAATGTCCAGGATCAGCGCGGCGTGTGTGTGCGCGTTGCTCATGTTTCTGCTTGTTCAACAATGACATAACTGGTGGCGTAATCGCTTTCATCGCTGAGCGACACATGGGCGCTTAACTGCTTGCTGTCGCACCAGGCTTTCAATGCGCCGTGCAGCAGGATAACCGGCTGGCCGCCGGGTTTGCGCCCGACTTCGCAATGCCGCCAGGTCATGGGCATGCGCATGCCCAGACCGATGGCCTTGCTGAAAGCCTCCTTAACCGAAAACCGTGTCGCCAGATAGCGCACACCCCGGTCCGGCCAGCGCGCACTGCGGGCGCGAAAGGTTTGCATTTCTGCATCGCTCAGTATCTTCAATGCAAAGCGTTCGCCATGTCTTTCCCAGGCAGCGCGGATACGGCGTATGTCGCAAATATCGGTACCAATGCCGTAAATACGGCTCATGCGGCCAGACAGCCCAGGTAAGCGCGGATGGCGGCCTCATAGCCGATCTCCAGCGCATCGGCCATCAAAGCATGTCCGATAGAGACTTCCTTAACTCCGGCAACGACTTGTACGAAATCGCGCAGGTTCAGCAAATTCAAGTCATGCCCGGCGTTGACCTCAAGCCCCGCATGTTGTGCAGCTGCTGCAGCGGCGCTGAACATCTGCAGCACGCTGGCGTTCATAGGTGTGCCGAATGCTTGGGCATAAGGCTCTGTGTAGAGCTCCACCCGATCAACCCCTGCTTGAGCGGCTTCACCCATGGCCCTCGGGTCTGCGTCCATGAACAGGCTGACGCGTGCGCCCAGGTCTTTGGCTTCGGCGATCACGTCTTTCAATTTGGCAGCGTCTTGCGGAAAGCGCCAGCCGTGGTCCGAGGTGAACTGGTTTTCACCGTCGGGTACAAAAGTGACTTGCTGCGGGCGTACCTGGCGCACCAGGTCCATCAGGTTGTGAAACGGATTGCCTTCGATGTTGTATTCGCGGTCCGGCCAATCCTTGAGCAGCGCCGCCAGATCGTGCACATCGCCAGGCCGTATATGACGCTGGTCCGGGCGGGGGTGCACCGTGATGCCGTGCGCACCGGCTTGCAGGCACAGCATAGCGGCTCGGGTGACGCTGGGAATCCCCAGCAACCGGGTGTTACGCAGTAGCGCAACTTTATTCACATTGACAGACAGGCGGGTATTCATAGGGCTTGTAATTCCATCATCACTTGGCGAGTGCGTAGGCTGTTGACACCACAATGGTAGTGCAACAGATTGCGTAACTGGGTTTGCAGTGCGGTACGGTCCTCACCCGGCCATTCTGCGCACACGCGCAGCAAGGCAGTCAAGGCGTCGTCACTGCTCAAAGCCTTGTGCAGTTGCAGCCATTGGGAGCCGCTCAAACAAGGTGCTTGCTGACTGGCGCGCAAACCGGCTTCGGCCAGCAAGGCAAAAGCTTTGTCGGCCTGTACAGGCTGCAAAGTCAGGGTTTGCAAAGACAGGTCCGGCAGAAAACCTATATCCTGCAACAGCAACAACTCGAAAGCCCTGAGCAAGGGCGCGGTGGTGTTGTTAAGACCGCTGGACAACACCTTGACAGCTTGTCTGTAAATGTCAAACAAGCCGGTGTGCGGGTCGTCACGCGCCAGTAGCCTGAGCATCAATTCATTCAGGTAATAACCTGACAACAAAGCGTCACCTGTCGGCATCACATGACCGCCTGCCCATTCGGCAGATTTCAAAGTGCGTATTTCACCATCGCCGCCGAAACTGACAAGTATGGGTTGCAAAGGTAATAAAACAGCGCGAAGCTGAGAAGTGGGGCGCTTGGCGCCCTTGGCCACCAGTGCAACCCTTCCCAGATGGCGGGTGAAGACTTCCAGAATCAGGCTGGATTCGCTCCAGTCGTAATGGTGGAGGACGAACGCAGGTTCGTCCAGCACCCGTTGCAACGTGCCTTTATTCGTAGCCAAAGCTGCGCACCCGCGCTTCGTCGTCGGCCCAGCCGGAGCGCACCTTCACCCACAGTTCCAGAAACACTTTGGCGTCCATGAGTTTTTCCAGCTCCTGGCGCGCCAGCGTGCCGATTTGTTTCAGTCGTTCACCGCCTTCGCCTATGACCATGGCTTTGTGACCGTAGCGCTCGACAATGATGGTGGCAGCCACACGCACCATGCGAGAGACGGTTCTGCCCGGCTCCTCGGTGAACTTGTCGATCACCACGGTCGAGGTATAGGGCAATTCGTCGCCGGTCAGATGGAACAGTTTTTCACGGATCATTTCGCTGACCAGAAATTTTTCGCTGCGGTCGGTCAACTCATCGGCGGTGTACCACCAGGGCTGTTCAGGCAGGTATTTGTCGCATTGCACCAGCAGGCGTTGAACGTCTTTCGGGTTCTTGGCCGAGATGGGCATCATTTCGGCGAAAGCGTGTTCTTCCTGTATCTGCTGTAACCAGTGGGCGATTTCATGGCGCAAATGCACCTTGTCCAGTTTGTTGGCCACCAGAATGCAAGGGATGTTTTTGCTGAGCAAGCCCAGCACCTTGGCGTCGGCGTCGGCAAAACTGCCGGCATTGACGACGAACAGCACCAGGTCCACATCGCCAACGGCGCCCAGCACGGTTTTGTTCAAAGACCGATTCAAGGCATTCGCGTGCGCGGTCTGAAAACCCGGGGTATCGACAAAGATGAACTGGGTCAAACCGGCGTTGTGTATGCCGGTGATGCGGTGGCGCGTGGTCTGCGCCTTGCGCGAAGTGATGCTGATTTTTTGACCGACCAGCGCATTTAGCAGCGTGGATTTGCCGACGTTGGGTTTGCCGACGATGGCCACGGTGCCGCAACGCTGCGGGCCTGCGTTTGTTTCTGGGGTGTCTGTCATTGCGGGTGCTCCTTGAGCCATTGGAGCATGGCCAGCGCTGCGGCTTGCTCGCCGCTGCGTCGGGAACTGCCGATGCCGCGTTGCGACTGTTTCAGCTCAGTCACTTCACATTCGACATCAAAGGTCTGCTGATGCGCCGCACCGGTGGTACCGACCACGCGGTAAACCGGCAGTTGCCAGCGGCGCGCCTGCAACCATTCCTGCAATTCGGTTTTAGGGTCCTTGGCAGCGGCTGTCATGGTGGGTGACAGATCCAGTTTTTCAAACAAACGCTGTACCAGGGCTTGCGCCTTGTAGTAGCCTGCATCCAGGTAAACGGCGCCGATGACGGCTTCCAGCGCATCCGCCAGGATGGAAGGCCGGTGTTGGCCGCCCGAACGCATCTCGCCTTCGCCGAGTCTGACCATACCGGCCAGGCCCAGTTCCAAGGCCAGTTTGTGCAAGGTGTCCTGCTTGACCAGGTTGGCGCGCACCCGGGACAAATCACCTTCGGGCTGATCGTTCAAAGCGCGGTACAGCATGCCGGAGACAGCCAGATTCAGCACCGAGTCACCGAGAAATTCCAGGCGCTCGTTGTGCGGTGTGCCGAAACTGCAGTGCGTCAAGGCCAGAGCCAGCAAACGGGCATCGCTGAACACATGCTGTAGACGGGCCTGCAAAGCTTGCTGGTTGGTGTCGACAGGCTCCTGGCTCATGTTCAGTCGAAACTGCCTATGCGCGAGATATTGGAGAAGTTCATCCAGACAAAAAAGGCTTTGCCGACGATGTTTTTGTCAGGCACAAAACCCCAGTAACGCGAATCCAGCGAGTTATCGCGGTTGTCACCCATCATGAAGTAGTGACCCGCCGGCACCGTGCATTCCAAGCCTTCCACACTGTAGGTGCAGTTTTCCTTGAAGGCAAAGTCAATGCCGCTGACAAAATTTTGGGTCCTCTCGTCGTTGAGCAAGCGGTGTTTACGCAACTGGCTCATCTCGGAAGGTGCGCTGCCGATAGGCAGCTCTTCTTCAAACTGCTTGCTGTAGAGCATATTGTCTGCATCGAAAAATTCGGGGACGGCAACTTTACTGACCGGCTGGCCGTTGATGGTCATTACCTTGTTCAGATAGGCGATTTTGTCGCCGGGCACACCGACCACACGCTTGATGTAGTCCAGGCTGGGTTTGGGCGGGTAACGAAACACCATGACATCGCCACGGTTGACCGGCGAGCCCTGTGTGAGCTTGTAATTGACGACTGGCAAACGCACACCGTAATGGAATTTGTTGACGAGAATCAAATCACCGACATGCAGCGTCGGGATCATCGAGCCGGACGGGATTTTGAAGGGCTCAAACAAAAATGATCGCAGCACAAACACCGCCGCAATGACAGGAAACAGACCCGCGGTCCAGTCCATCCACCAGGGCTGGCGCAGCAGTTCGTCACGCGCTTTCAAAAAAGAACTGTCGTCTTCTTTGACCGTGATGCCTTGATTTTTCAATTCAACCAGACGGTTGACATGTTGTGTATCGAGTTGCAATACCGCAGCGCGACGGCGCGGTAAAAAATACAGTTGCTCGGCCAGCCAGTAGACACCGCTCACGGCAGTCGCCAGAAACAGCAGCAAGGCAAAAGAGCCCTCAATATTGCCGCTGTACCAGGCGGCGGCGTAACCGACAAAGCCGGTCAGGATGATGGCAGTGATGGTGGGAATCAATCTTCCACCTGCAATATCGCCAAAAAGGCTTCCTGGGGTACTTCGACCGATCCGATTTGTTTCATGCGTTTTTTACCTGCTTTTTGTTTCTCTAGAAGTTTGCGTTTGCGGCTGATGTCACCGCCATAGCATTTTGCCAGCACGTTTTTACGCAAGGCCTTGATGGATTCACGCGCGATGATGTTGGCGCCGATGGCGGCCTGAATCGCCACATCAAACATCTGACGGCTGATGATTCCGCGCATTTTGGAAACCACAGCGCGGCCCCGGTATTGCGACTGGCTGCGGTGCACGATGATAGACAGCGCATCCACCCGTTCGCCGTTGAGAAGAATATCGACTTTGACCACGTCGGCAGAGCGGTATTCCTTGAACTCGTAGTCCATCGAGGCATAGCCCCGGCTGACGCTTTTGAGTTTGTCGAAGAAATCCAGCACGATTTCGCCCAGCGGCATTTCATAGGTGAGCATGACTTGACGGCCGTGGTAAGCCATGTTGAGTTGCATACCGCGCTTCTGATTGGCCAGGGTCATGACCGCGCCCACGTAATCCTGCGGCATGTACAAATGCACGGTCACAATGGGTTCGCGGATTTCCTCCATCTTGCTGGCCTCAGGCATCTTGGACGGGTTTTCCACCATGATGACTTCGCCGTCGGCGCGCAGCACCTGGTACACCACGCTGGGCGCGGTGGTGATCAGGTCCTGGTCAAACTCGCGCTCGAGCCGCTCCTGCACGATTTCCATGTGCAGCAAACCCAGAAAACCGCAGCGAAAACCAAAGCCCAGCGCTTGTGAAACTTCCGGTTCGTAACGCAATGAGGAGTCATTGAGCTTGAGCTTTTCCAGCGCGTCGCGCAAGGCGTCGTACTGGTTGGCCTCGGTCGGGTACAAGCCGGCGAACACCTGAGGCTGGATTTCCTTGAAGCCCGGCAATGCCTCGGTGGCTGTGGCCGCAGCGCCGCCGGTGCCGGGTTTGATCAGGGTGACCGTGTCACCCACCTTGGCCGCCTGCAATTCCTTGATACCGGCGATGATGTAACCCACTTCACCCGCCTCCAGGGATTCACGCGGCTGGTTGGCCGGGGTGAAAACGCCCAGGTTGTCGGCGTTATAGGTGGCGCCAGAGGCCATCATTTTGATGCGATCGCCCTTGGCTAGGCGCCCGTCCACCACCCGCACCAGCATGACCACGCCCACATAGGTATCGAACCAGCTGTCGACGATCATGGCGCGCAAAGCAGCGTCCGGGTTGCCGCGCGGGGGCGGGATTTTGACAATGATGGCTTCCAGAATCTCTTCCACGCCCATGCCGGTTTTGGCTGAGCAAGGAATGGCTTCACTGGCGTCTATGCCGATGACATCTTCGATTTCGGACTTGGCGTTTTCCGGATCGGCCGAGGCCAGATCCATTTTGTTGAGCACCGGAACCACCTCGACGCCAAGGTCGAGCGCGGTATAGCAATTGGCAACCGTCTGTGCTTCCACGCCCTGGCTGGCATCAACCACAAGCAGTGCGCCTTCACAAGCGGACAATGAGCGGCTGACCTCATAGGAAAAGTCGACATGGCCCGGGGTATCGATTAGATTCAGGTTGTAAATCTGTCCGTCCTTTGCCTGATAGCGCAGCGCCGCAGTCTGCGCCTTGATGGTTATCCCACGCTCTTTTTCGATGTCCATCGAGTCCAGCACCTGCGCTTCCATCTCGCGGTCGCTCAAGCCCCCGCAACGCTGAATGATGCGGTCAGCCAGCGTGGATTTGCCGTGATCAATGTGCGCGATGATAGAAAAATTTCTGATGTGGTTCATCAATGCAAGCGTTTAAGTGTTTGAATTTACAGAGGGGAAAGGCATAAAAAAGGGCGCGTCAGGTGATGACGCGCCCGGAACCAACAATCTATGGCAACTGCGATAGTTGGAACTTCATTGTAGGCAGAAAGCCCGAGGCAGACAGCAACTGAAGGTCTTTCCAGCAGCAATTGGAAGTCCGGGTCGTCAGAGTTATACACAATTTACACACATTTCAATTTGCGATAATTTAGGATAACTTGTGGGTGAACTGTGGATCGCTATGTACAACCCTGTTTTCATCCCGCATGGTGGAGAATTCTGTCTTGCTTATGACGATTTTCATGATTTTGAACTATTGCTTAGATTGAATCAGGATGGTTGAAATGTCTTTTGTTAGCTTGCGCTCACATTAAAAATATTTTTAGCGGCGTTGGGAGAACCCGTCAGTTTGACTTCCAAAGGGTTTACCCGCAACGCCGGTCAGTACTTCAACGCGGGCGGATCACGGTGTAATGTGACCCTTCGCCCCTGCGTAACAGCACGCTCACCGATTTGGTTTTGTCGAGCTTGCCGACCACCTGGGCAAAAGTCTTGGTATCGGAGACTTCCGTGTTGGCGATCTGTGTGATGACATCGCCCTCACGGATGCCGGCGCGCAAGGCCGGTTCAGCAACGACATCAACGCGTACACCGCCCTTTAATTTCAATTCCTTTTTCTGCGCATCGCTCAAGTCACTGACGGTCAAACCCAGCAATTGAACAGCCGCATTCGCCTCGGCTTTTTTCTCAGGTGCCGGTGCCGCACCGGCCTTGGCCGCGGGTTTGTCTACATCAAATTCACCCACAGTGATGGCAATGTCCTTGGTGACACCGCGACGTAGCAGGGAAAGTTGGCTTTGCGTGCCGGGTTTGGTGCCGCCGACGGCGCGCGGCAGGTCGGATGATTTTTCTATCGTCTTTCCGTCAAATTTCAAAATGATGTCGCCGGCTTCGATGCCTGCTTTTTCTGCGGGCGAACCGGGCTCCACGCTGCTGACAAAAGCGCCCTGGGGTTTGGCCATGCCCAGTGATTCGGCCACTTCTTTGCTGAGCTCGCCGATGCCCACACCCAAACGGCCGCGTTGCACCCGACCGCCGGCGCGCAACTGGTTGCTGACGTTGGCGGCTTCATCGATCGGGATGGCGAATGAAATGCCCATGAATCCGCCGGAGCGCGAATAAATCTGACTGTTGATGCCGACGACTTCGCCGCGCATATTGATGAGCGGCCCGCCCGAGTTGCCGGGATTGATGGCCACATCGGTTTGAATAAACGGCAGGTAATCGCCGGTATCGCGGCCCTTGGCACTGACGATGCCGGCAGTGACTGTGTTTTCCAGACCGAAGGGCGACCCGATGGCCATGACCCACTCGCCGACCTTGAGCAGGTTCGGGTCCCCGAGTTTGACCGGCGGCAACCCGGTGGCTTCGATTTTGACAACAGCGACATCGGTGCGTCTGTCGGCACCGATGATGCGCGCCACAAATTCGCGCTTGTCTGTGAGTGTCACGATGACCTGTTCGGCACCGTCAACCACATGGGCATTGGTCATGATGATGCCGTCCGCTGTCAGAATAAAACCGGAACCCACGCCACGCGGTTGCTCCTCGGGTTGCTGCTGAGGCCGGTTGGGGCGTTGCTGACGCGGCGCACCGGGCGGCGGCATACCGAAGAAACGGCGGAACAACTCCTGCATTTCCTCGTCCTGCGGATCCCGCGGTTGAGCGGCAGACTGCAGCAAAGCTTTGTCGATGGTACGGATATTGACCACAGAGGGGCCGACCAGTTCAACCAGGTCGGTGAAATCGGGCAATGTGCGTGTTTGCGCCTGCGCTGTTCCCAGTGAAACCGCTGCCGGCAGCAGCCAGGCACTCAGGCTGAAAAGTCCTGCCAGCAAGACATACAGCCCCAGTTTGCGTGCATTGAAAAGAATCAACATCTTTAATTTCTCCCAGAAGGTGTTTTTACGGTTGTAACGACAATCACCCGGTAAAGGCCAACGCCACAAAAGATTCCTTGAGCCGGCAAGGTCTTTTAAAGTCTCAGATACGCTTAAAAACCAGCGTCCCGTTGGTGCCGCCGAAACCGAAATTGTTTTTCATGGCCACGTCGACCCGCATGTCCCTGGCCTCATTCGGACAGTAATCCAGGTCACATTCAGGATCCGGGTTATGCAGATTGATGGTGGGCGGCGCTTTCTGGTCATGCAAGGCCAGCACGGTGAAAACACTTTCGATGCCGCCGGCCCCGCCCAGCAAATGGCCGGTCATGGATTTAGTGGAACTGATCACCATCTCATGCGCGTGCGCGCCGAATGCCGCCTTGATGGCGTGCGTTTCATTGATATCGCCCAACGGGGTCGAGGTGCCGTGCGCATTCAGGTAATTCACCTGATCAGGCGCTAAGCCGGCATTTTTCAAGGCAGCCTGCATGGAACGGCGCGGACCGTCCATGTTCGGGGCGGTCATGTGACCGGCGTCGGCACTGCGGCCGTAACCGGCCAATTCCGCATAAATGCGTGCGCCGCGCGCCTTGGCGTATTCGTATTCCTCCAGCACCATGACACCTGAGCCTTCGCCTAGCACAAAACCGTCACGGTCTTTGTCCCAAGGGCGGGATGCGGTTTTCGGGTCGTCATTGCGGGTGGACAGCGCCCGCATGGCTGCAAAACCGCCCAGACCCAGCGGGGAGACGGTGGCTTCTGCGCCGCCGGCAACCATGACATCAGCGTCACCGTACTCGATGATGCGGCCGGCTTCGCCGATGCTGTGCAGTCCGGTACTGCAAGCCGTGGCAATGGCCAGGTTCGGACCCTTGAAGCCGCAGCGCATGGACACATGACCGGAGATCATGTTGATGATGCTGGCCGGCACGAAGAACGGGGAAATACGACGGGGTCCGCGCGCCATCAGCTCGTCGCGCATGTTTTCAATCAGGGGCAGACCACCGATGCCCGAACCGATCAGGCAGCCGATACGGTGCGAGAGTTCTTCGTCCAGCGCATCACCGGTCGGCAAACCGGCGTCAGCCACTGCCTGCAAACCGGCAGCCACGCCCAGATGGATGAAGCGGTCCATGGTGCGCGCTTCTTTGGGCGAGATGTACTCGTCGAGGTTGAAATTTTTGACCTCGCCTGCGAAATGGCAGGCAAAAGCAGATGCATCGAACAAAGTGATGGCATCTATACCGGACTGACCGGCCAGGATCTGCTTCCAGGACGACTGCGCTGTGTTTCCCACAGGAGACACACAGCCCAGTCCAGTCACGACGACGCGACGACGACTCATGCGGAACCTCGAAGCTCAGGCTTTTTTATGGTTCAAAGCGTAATCAATGGCGTTTTGCACGGTGGTGATTTTTTCTGCGTCTTCATCAGGGATTTCGATGCCGAACTCATCCTCCAGCGCCATCACCAGTTCTACGGTGTCCAACGAGTCTGCACCCAGATCAGCCACAAAAGCTTTTTCAGATGTGACTTGGGACTCTTCGACGCCGAGTTGTTCGGCAATGATTTTTTTGACTCGTGATTCAATATCGCTCATAGTTCCCTCAAAGGGTTGTGGTTGGAAGTCCGAGATTTTAGCCGCGCGGACGGTACGGCTTGCTTTTGGCTTATACTGAGGCTTCAGGCCATGTGCATGCCACCGTTCACATGCAGTTCCTGACCGGTGATGTAAGCCGCCTGCGCGCCGGCGAGAAAAGCCACTGCATATGCCACATCATCGGGCTGCCCGAGATGTCCCAGGGGGATCTGACCCAGTAATGCTTTTTGCTTTTCTTTAGGCAAACCGGCCGTCATGTCCGTATTGATGAAACCCGGGGCCACGCAATTGACCGTGATGCCCCGGCTGCCCAGTTCGCGCGCCAGCGCCCGGGTCATGCCGGCCAAACCGGCTTTGGCGGCAGCGTAATTAGCCTGACCCGGGTTGCCGGATGCGCCCACCACACTGGTGATATTGATGATGCGCCCGTAACGCTGCTTCATCATCGGACGCATGACGGCGCGGCACAGCCGGAAGACAGCTTTCAAATTGGTGTCAATGACTTCGTCCCAGTCACTGTCCTTCATGCGCATGGCCAGGGTGTCGCGGGTGATGCCGGCGTTATTGACCAATACCTGCAATGAACCTGCTTCGGCGACCACGCGGTCTACCACCGCATTGAGCTGATCGGCATCGTTGACCTGCAACACCAGACCCTGGCTACCGGCGAAGCCGGACAGGGCCTGACTGATACGGGCAGCCCCCTCGTCGCTGGTGGCTGTGCCATAAACACGAAAGCCCTGCCTGGCCAATTGCAATGCGATGGCAGCACCAATGCCGCGCGAAGCGCCCGTGACCAATGCGGTCTGGGGGGAAGTGTTTTTCTGAGTCATGTTCAGGCGGTTAAAAAACCAAGGGTTTCAGCCAGCGTGGCCGGGTCATACATAGCCTGCGACTGCATTAGCGGACAAATCCGCTTGACCATACCGGTCAGCACCTTGCCTGGGCCGCACTCGACCACATGGCTGACGCCGAGCTGCTCGAGGCGCTGCAAGATTTCCACCCAGCGCACAGGCCCGAAAGCCTGGCGGTAAAGCGCATCACGTATGCGCTGCTCGTCGCTTTCCTGCGCCACATCAATATTGTTAATCACCGGAATTGCCGGTGGCTGCAGCCGTATCAGGCTCAGGTGCTCGCGCAAACGTTGCGCCGCCGGCAGCATCAAGGCGCAATGAAAAGGCGCCGAGACAGGCAGCAGCAAGGTGCGCTTGGCGCCTGCCGCCTTAAGCAATTCACAAGCCTTGTCAACCGCTGCCTTGCTGCCGGAGATAACAGTCTGTCCCGGGTCATTGAAATTGGCGGCCTGCACCACTTCGCCGCTGCCATCTGCAAAACCGGCTTGCGCTTGGGCACAGATGTCAACTACTTTGGGAGCGTCCAGCCCTAGGATTGCGGCCATGGCGCCGGCGCCGGCGCCGACAGCAACGGCTTCCTGCATGGCCTGGGCCCGCAGACGCACCAGGGGGACAGCCTGCGTCAAGCTGAGCACACCGCTGGCGACCTGGGCGGAATATTCGCCCAGAGAATGGCCGGCCACATAAGCAGGTGCTTTGCCGCCTTGCGCCAGCCAGACACGGTAGGCCGCAATGGCGGCCACCAGCATCACCGGCTGTGTATTCGTGGTGAGCGCCAGCTCCTCTTTCGGGCCTTCATGGATCAATTGACCCAGGTTCTGGCCCAGCGCCTGACTTGCCTCGTCCAGGGTGGCTTGCACCACGGGGTGGTCGTTCCAGGCGTCGAGCATGCCGACCGATTGTGAGCCTTGTCCGGGAAATACAAAAGCAAATGTTGTCATAAATCAATATCTGAAAAGTACCGAACCCCAGGCAAAGCCGCCGCCGACGCCTTCGAGCATGACCAGTTGTCCGGCTTGCAATTTACCGGCGCGTACGCCGGTGTCCAGCGCTAGCGGAATGGAGGCCGCCGAGGTATTGCCATGATCGGCCACAGTCAGCAGCACCTTGTCCATGGGGAGTTTCATTTTTTTTGAGGTGCTTTGAATGATGCGGATATTGGCCTGATGCGGCACCAGCCAATCCAGATCAGTGTCCTGCAAACCAGCCTTGGCCAACACAGCCCGCGCCGTATCTTCAAGCACGCCGATCGCCAGTTTGAACACCCCCTGGCCGTCCATCTTCAGCACTGGGTCCCCCAGAATGCGGCCGCCTTGCACATGGCCGGGCACGCACAGCAAACCAACGTGTTTACCGTCGGCGTGTATGTCGGTGGCCAATATGCCGGGTGTGTCTGAAGCCTCAAGCACCACGGCTCCGGCACCATCGCCGAAAAGCACGCAGGTTGCGCGGTCGTTGAAATCGAGCAAACGTGAAAAGACCTCGGCGCCGACGACCAGGGCACACCTGGCGTTACCAGCCCGGATCATCGCATCGGCAACGCTCATGGCATAAATGAAACCGGCGCAGACAGCCTGCACATCGAAGGCCGGGGCACCGGCGATGCCGGCCGCCTGCGGACTGAGTTGTGCCAGCTTGTGTTGCAGTATGCAGGCGGTCGAAGGAAACACCATATCCGGCGTGGAGGTGGCGACAATGATCAGATCGATATCCTCGGGACCCAGCCGGGCCGCAGACAAGGCCTGGCGGCAGGCTTCAAAGGCTAGATCGCTGCTGCATACGCCGTCAGCGACAAAATGCCGCGCCCGGATGCCGGTGCGCTCGACGATCCATTCGTCAGAGGACTCGACGCCCTTGCCGGCCAGTTCAGCCACCAGATCGGCGTTGCTGAGTCGACGCGGCGGCAGAAAACTACCGGTTCCGGTTATTCGGGAAAACTGGCTCATGCAGATTCAGAAAGGGTTGGATGAGATTGCCCGGAAGCCGTCAATAACGGGGCGGCGTGAGCTAGTTGAGACCTCAGGCGCGCCAGCAAATCGTGGTCAGCTGCATCATACGCGCGCTGCAATGCTGTCCTGAATGCCAATACATCCGCCGAACCGTGGCTTTTGAACACCAGCCCGCGCAGCCCCAGCAAAGCAGCACCGTTATGAAGCCTGTGGTCAACCAGTTTTTTATAACCTGATAACGCTGGATAAGCAATGATGCCGGCAATTACAGTAAAAATATTGCGGGAAAAGCTCTTTTTCAAAAAATGTCTGGCCATGGCGGCCAGGCCTTCGCTGGCCTTGAGCGCCACATTACCGACAAAGCCGTCGCACACAACGATATCTGCGGTACCCTTGAAAATATCATTGCCTTCAACATTGCCGTAAAAATTCAAATCGCCGGAGTTAGCTGCAGATCGCAACAATTCAGCAGTTTTTTTAATGATTTCATTGCCTTTTATCGCTTCTTCGCCGATATTCAACAGGCCGACCAAGGGCTTGTCGATACCGGTCAGCACCGACACCAGTGCCGAGCCCATCAAAGCAAACTGCAGCAAATGTTCGGGCGTGGAGTCCACGTTAGCGCCTAAATCCAGCATGGTTGTTCCGCCGCCCTTGATATTAGGCATCTGACCGGCGATGGCAGGTCTGTCAATCCCTTCCAGGGTTTTGAGCACATAACGCGCGATAGCCATCAATGCGCCGGTGTTGCCGGCAGATACAGCAGCCTGGGCGTGGCCGTCGCGCACCTGCTCAATGGCAACCCGCATAGAGGAGTCTTTTTTACGTCTGAGGGCGACCTCGATGGCATCTTCCATGCTCACCACTTCAGTGGCGGCGACGATACGGGCCCTGGGATGCGAAAAAGAGGAGAGTGCGTCAGGCAGGCCCACCAGCAGCAGGCTGGCGTGGGGATATTGGTTGAGAAACTGCCGGCACGCAGGCAGTATCACGCTCGGACCGTGGTCCCCCCCCATACAGTCGACAGCAAGGGTTACCACAACAGTTGCGCCTGGAGCGTGTTCAAGAAGAGCAAGCCATCAAGCAAAAGGCCCGAGCGAGACTGTCTGCGACGGATCTTGATGCAGGATAAGACTCAGGCTTCGGACTTGGTTTTCAGCACCTTGCGACCGCGGTAAAAACCGGTCGGGCTGATGTGGTGACGCAAATGCACTTCACCGGTGGTCGGCTCTACGGCCAAACCGGGCACATTAAGTGCATTGTGTGAACGGTGCATGCCCCTTTTAGAGGGGGATTTTTTGTTTTGCTGGACAGCCATGACAGGCTCCTGAATTTCGGTGGTTCAAGTGGATAGCCATGCCGGGGCACATGTACACCTGGCGGCAGAGAATAAAAATATTATAAGGGCAAGTCAGGTATTCAGGGTTCGGCCGTTTTCAGACCGGCCAGTGCGGCAAACGGATGCGGCAAGTCATCGACCAGCAGTGGGCTGGCCGGCGGCCGGCAATCTTCATGGCTGATGATCAACGGCATAGCGAGCAGCAATTCATCCTCCAGCAGTTCAAACGCGTCGAACTCGGCAGACCTCACCAGCAAATCCTCTTCACAATCATCATCTTGCGCCAAGGCAGTGGCTTCATCGTCGACAAAACGGAACCAGCGGTCAACCCCGACCGTCACCGGCATCGGCTCCAGACAACGCTGGCAGATTTGCGGCAAAGACAAAACCGCCTGTAAATGTATCCAGTGCTGCAAGCGCGTGGCAGTGCCCCGGCTTTGCCCCGCAAGCGACCAGTCGCAGACCGGCTCAAGGGGCTGCAGCGGCGCGCCCCCGCTCACCTCAAGCACTCTGCCCAGGGCTGCCAAAGGTGTGCGCAGGCTGAGGGCGCCAGCCAGCTCGGCAAAACGCTGCGTATCCAGCGACCGGGCATTCCATTCGTTTGTCATGCCGTGCAGTGTAAGAGAATGGGGCGCATGTCCTCTGCCTTCTCTGCCCGCCCCCTCATACTCGGCTCTACTTCCATCTACCGGCGCGAACTGCTGCAACGCCTGCGCCTGCCGTTTGAAGTCATCGGCCCGCAGGTGGATGAAACGACTCTGAGCGGCGAGTCTCCGCAGACCCTGGCGTGCCGGCTGGCCCTGGCCAAAGCCAATGCGGTGGCGCTTCTCCATCCGCAAGCGGTGGTCATCGGCTCGGATCAGGTGGCCGATCTCGACGGAGAAGCCTTGGGCAAACCCGGCAACCACGCCAATGCTGTACGCCAGTTACAGCGCATGCGCGGCCGCAGCGTGGTGTTTCAAACAGCGGTGGCGGTGGTCTGCCTGGACACTGGGTTTGCCGGACAAGCCTTGGCCCAGGTCAGGGTCGCTTTCCGCCCGTTCAGCGACCAGGCCATTGAAGATTATTTGCTTGCGGAAAAACCGTATGACTGCGCGGGCAGCGCCAAAAGCGAGGGGCTGGGCATTGCCTTGCTGGCAAGCATTGACAACCAGGACCCGACGGCACTGGTCGGCCTCCCCCTGATCCACACCTGCCGCCTGTTGCGCGCAGCAGGCATACCTTTGCTGGACTGAGCTGAACATGGCTTCGGCACCAACTGCTCACGGGCGCTTGTTTCTGGTACCGGCTCCGCTGGATTTCATGTGCCGGACCCAGGCCCCGTTGAACCAGGTCATGCCGCAGGCTACACTACACACCGCCTCGCAACTCAGTCACTGGGTCAGCGAAAACGCCAAGTCCACCCGCGCCCTGCTCAAACGCATCGGCGAGATTTATCCCCTGTCCTCGGCTTTGCAGGATCAACACATTGCCGAGTTGCCGCGCCTGGTGCACAAAAAAGGCGACCACGCCGCCGGTATAGACACCGGCATTCTGCTGGCCCCGGCCTTGCAAGGGCATGACATGGGCCTGGCCAGCGAGGCAGGTATGCCGGCGGTGGCGGATCCAGGTTCATCACTGGTGCGGGCGGCGCATGACGCAGGTATTGAAGTGGTGCCCCTGGTCGGCCCGTGCTCGCTGTTGCTGGCACTGGCGGGCAGCGGCTTGAACGGTCAGCAGTTTGCTTTTATCGGCTATTTGCCGCAGGATGCAGCGCTGCGTTTGCAGCGGATTCAAACTCTGGAAGAACGGGCGTTGGCCACAGGGGAAACACAAATCTTCATTGAAACACCCTACCGCAATGAAGCTTTGCACGCGGCCCTGCTCAATGGATTACAACAGAGCACGCGGCTTTGTCTGTGCAGCAATTTGAGTCTGGCAGACATGCTGGTGCAAAGCCTCCGGGTGGCTGACTGGAAGAAAAAAGGGCTGACACCGGACAAGCACAGCCCGGTTGTATTTGCTTTCGGACCTTGAGCCGGCGGCCAGGCGGTCCGGGGCGGTCAGAACCGGGTCAAGAACTCATCGGATACGGGGCAGCAGATTGAGCGACGCTTTCACCATGGCCTCGCCCATAGCAGCGCCGAAACGCTTGACCAATCTTTCGGCCACATTGTCCTGGCGGGTGTAGTCCACTATGTCCTCGGCTTTGACCACATCCCGCGCCACACTGTAGAGCGTGCCGTAGTCGTCAGCCAGACCGAGTTCTACGGCTTGCTGACCGCTCCAGAACAAACCGCTGAAAGTCTCCGGGGTTTCCTTCAATCGCTCGCCCCGGCCTTCACGCACAACCGAAATGAATTGCTGGTGAATCTGGTCCAGTAACCGCTGGGCATGGGCTTTCTGCGGCTTGGTCAGGGTACTGAAAGGATCCAGAAAACCCTTGTTTTCGCCGGCGGTCATGAGTCGACGCTCGACACCGAGCTTGTCCATCAAACCGGTAAAACCGAAACCGTCCATCAACACGCCTATGCTACCGACAATGCTGGCCTTGTCGACAAAGATTTTGTCGGCGTTGGCAGCAATGTAATAAGCGGCCGAGGCGCAGGTTTCCTGCACCACCACATACACCGGTTTCGGATGCAAAGCTTTCAGTCGTTTGATTTCATCGTTGATCATGCCGGCCTGCACAGGGCTGCCGCCGGGTGAATTGATCAGCAGCACCACGGCTTGTGCGCCGTCGTCTTCAAAGGCCTGACGCATGGAATCAATGATCCATTCTGCATTGGCGTTGGCATCAGCATCTATCTCGCCCTTGATTTCAATCAGCGCGGTGTGAGGTGTGGTGGTGGAAGTGTTGGCGGAATTTTTACCGTGGTGAAAGGAATACCACAAAACGCCTAAGAACAACAGCGTCCAGAACAGGCGAAAACCGATGCGCCAGCGCCTGGCTGCGCGCTGTTCGTTCAACTGAGCCATCACCAGGCGTTCCAGGGTTTCACGCTCCCAGGCAAGCGCTTTGTCAGCAGCCGGTGCAGCCGCAGGGACCGCGGCCGCAAAAGCGCCCGGCGCGGTCACAGGCTCAGCGGCGGCTTTCTGCGTATCAGGGGATGGTGGGTTGTTATCGTTTTGCATGTTCAAAATTCTAAAGGCTTGAGGTTGTAGGCAGTATGCCAGTGCACCACCCCGTAGCTTTCGCTGAGGGTGATTTTCACCAGTCCGCCGCGACATGGGCCGCCGACGCATTCACCGGTATCCGGTGCATAAGTCGCACCGTGGGTGGCGCACATCAACCAGCGCCCCTCAGTGTCAAAAAACCGGTCTGGCTGGAAATCCATTTCCATCGCCACATGGGTGCAGCGGTTCAAATAAGCCTGCACCCGGCCTTCAAAACGCACCGCGAATGCGCGACAGGTCTTCCCGGCGTACATCACGTCAAACGGCACGGCCAGACCGCTGTCTGCCAAATCCGTGCTGTTGCACAAGGGAACCAATCTGTCGTCAGCCATGTCCGATCAGCCAGTCGTGTAATTCGCCCACGTTATGCGCAACCGTCAATGGCTTCCAGCGACCGAAGTCCGAGGTGCCATGGGCGCCGTAGCTCACGGCCACACTGGCGCAACCGGCGTTGTGCGCCATTTCCAGATCGTGCGTGGTGTCGCCGATCATCAAGGTGCGCCCGGGCGGGACGCCGAATTCGGCCATCAATTCGTGCAGCATGCGAGGATTCGGTTTACCGGCGGTTTCATCGGCAGTGCGCGAGGCATCAAACATGCCGCGCAATTCGACCTGGTGCAAAGCCTCGTCCAGCCCTTTGCGGCTTTTGCCGGTGGCCACGGTCAAGGTGTGCTGTTGTTCGCGCAAGGCACGCAGCATCGGCAGAATGCCATCAAACAGCGACAGGTCCTGATGGCGGGCCTCATAGTGGTGCCGGTAGCGCTCACCCAGCAAAGGGTATTTTGCCTTTGGCACATCGGGCGCGGCATGCGCCAGCGCAGGCATCAGGGCCATGCCGATGACGTAAACCGCCTGCTCGTCGCTGGGCTTACGCCCGCCGACATCAAGCACCGCGTTTTGAATACAACGCACGATGATGCGGGTCGAGTCGTACAGCGTGCCGTCCCAATCGAAGGCAATCAGATCAAACCGGCGAGGGCGCAGGGGGTTGGACATGGTCTATGTAATTCTGTAATTCGTCAGGTAATGCGGCCTCGACAGTCTCACTGCGACCGGTTTGCGGATGGATGAACTGTAACCGCCAGGCATGCAAAAACATGCGTTTCATGCCAAACGCCGCCAGCCTTTTGTTCAATTCGAAGTCGCCGTATTTGTTGTCGCCGACGATGGGATAGCCTTGGCTGGCCAGATGCACGCGTATCTGATGGGTGCGCCCGGTTTTGATGGTGACTTCCAGCAGGCTGTAATCACCGACCAGGCGGGACACCCGTACCAGGGTAATGGCACGCTGGGCGTTGGCATCGTCCTTGGCGGCAATACGCACCCGGCGCTCCCCCTCGCCCGCGCCATTGGGAATCAGGTAGCGCTGCAAGGGCAGATCAATCACTTTTTTGTTCGACGGCCATTGGCCCTTGACCAGAGCCATGTAGGTCTTGCCGGTCTCACGGTCGCGAAACTGGTCCTGCAAGCGCGTGAGCGCACTGCGTTTCTTCGCCACCAGCAAGACACCGGAGGTGTCACGGTCGAGCCGGTGCACCAGCTCCAGCATGCGCGCGCCTGGCCTGGCCTGGCGCAGTTGCTCGATGACGCCAAAGCTGACACCGCTGCCACCGTGTACCGCCACACCCGCCGGTTTGTCGATGGCCAGCATTTGCTCGTCTTCCAGCAACACGGGGAATTCGCGCCCCGGCGCCACCGGTGCGCTCAGATCTACCGCAGCCACACGCACCGGCGGCAGCCGCACCAGGTCCCCGGTCTGCACCCGGGTGTCGGCATTGACCCGGCCCTTGTTAATACGCACTTCACCGGTGCGGATGATGCGGTACACATGGGTTTTGGGTACGCCTTTGAGGTGGCGCAACAGGAAATTGTCCAGGCGCTGACCGGACGATTCCTCGTCGACCAACAGGGTCTTGACCGCCGCAGCAGCAGGTGTCTCAGGTGTATCTATAATATGTCTCACCAGTGTCCGAGTGTAAGTGCTTGATTGGAGTAAGAGATTAGAGCACGTCCCACCTGCACTGAGAGGTCGATGCCCGATGTGGCCGCCGCAAGCCTTACCGCCGAATAGCGGTCTGCCCTGCGGCCACACAAGCCTATGCCTTGGAAATCGCCGAAACGGAATTCCCCCATTGTAGGTTTGTTGTGAGCCTGCAAGGACCAAAGTGAGATTGTCGATATTCATGAACCTGATCTGGGTGCTTATTAAAATGTGCTTCTCCTGGCTTATGCCGGTTGAAGAACTGCGCATTTCCCGCACTTTTGCAGGTTCTTTAATGAACCCCATGGCTGTCTGTGCCATGCCAGTTCGCCTTCAACTCGCCCGCATCCACCCGCCACCTGCCCGACATCGCCGCTAAAGCGGTATGTCCGGCGCATGACTGCGCGGTATTCCATTTCCTTTTTCCTGCAAAAGCCTGCGGCATCGTTGGTCCGGCACGGACCTGTGTTGTACATAGCAATAAAAGGAACGCATTATGAAACGGATGCTGATCAACGCCACGCAAGCTGAAGAGCGCCGCCTGGCCATCGTCGACGGACAAAAACTGCTCGACTACGAAATAGAAATCGAAGGGCGCGAACAGCGCAAAGGCAATATTTACAAAGCCGTGGTGACACGCGTCGAACCGTCTCTGGAAGCCTGTTTTGTCGACTACGGCGAAGAGCGCCACGGTTTTCTGCCGTTCAAGGAAATCTCCAAACAGTATTTCTCCAGCAATGTGTCTGCCTCGCAGGCGCGCATCCAGGATGTTATCCGCGAAGGCCAGGAACTGCTGATTCAAGTGGAAAAAGAAGAACGCGGTAACAAGGGTGCTGCGCTGACCACGTTTATTTCCCTCGCCGGCCGCTATGTGGTGCTGATGCCGAACAACCCGCGCGGCGGCGGTGTCAGCCGGCGAATTGAAGGCGAAGACAGAACAGAGTTGAAAGAGGCCATGGACCAGTTGGAATACCCCAACGGCATGTCCATCATTGCGCGTACCGCCGGCATCGGCCGCAGCGCCCCGGAATTGCAATGGGACTTGAACTACCTGCTCAAGTTATGGGCAGCGATTGACGACGCCGCCAAGGGCGGCAAAGGCGCTTTCCTGATTTACCAGGAATCCAGCCTGGTGATTCGCGCCATCCGCGATTACTTCAACAACGACATCGGCGACATCCTGATCGATACCGACGACATCTATGACCAGGCGCAGCAATTCATGGCCCACGTCATGCCCGAACACGCCGCACGCATCAAACGTTACCGCGACGACACGCCGCTGTTCAGCCGTTTTCAGATCGAGCACCAGATTGAATCCGCTTATGCCCGCACCGTGACACTGCCCTCCGGCGGCGCCATCGTTATCGACCAGACCGAAGCATTGGTATCGGTTGACGTCAACTCGGCGCGCGCCATCAAAGGCGGCGACATCGAGGAAACCGCCACCCACACCAACCTGGAGGCCGCCGACGAAGTGGCGCGCCAGATGCGTTTGCGCGACTTGAGCGGCCTGATCGTCATCGACTTCATCGATATGGATGAATCGAAAAACCGACGCGAAGTGGAAAACCGCTTGCGCGTTGCGCTACGCCAGGACCGCGCGCGCGTGCAATTCGGCACCATCAGCAAGTTCGGTTTGATGGAAATGAGCCGCCAGCGTCTGCGCCCAGCGCTGTCCGAAGGCGCATCGATTCCCTGCCCTCGTTGCGGCGGTTCCGGCCATGTGCGCGACACCGAGAGCTCTGCGCTGCAAATTCTGCGCATCATCCAGGAAGAGTCGATGAAAGAAAACACCGCCGCCGTGCATGCTCAAGTGCCGGTGGAAGTCGCTTCTTTTCTGTTGAACGAGAAACGTCCTGAAATCGCCAAGATCGAATTGAAGCAACGCACCCATGTGCTGCTGATTCCAAACAAGGGGCTGGAAACACCGAACTACAAACTCGAACGCCTCAAGCACGACGACCCGCGTCTGG